>JASFGM010000261.1:0-5134 GCA_050123755.1 Desulfobacterales bacterium | reverse complement strand
GCCGAGGCATAGGGAAGGAAAGGAATACCGCCCCATTTTTCTTTAAAACGGCGGATGCCTTCGTGAATGCCCAATCCCAGGTTGATCGCCTTTTTCCCTTCAGACTGCGCCAGATCCACCATTGCTTTAAAGAGTAGATCGGAAGCGCCGGGGATATTTTCTTTTTTCGAGCGGAAATTAAATAAATAGAAGGCATAATCCGCCGACCCCGTATCGACCACCGTGAAGGCCACCAGAATATCGCGCTTTTTGGCTTCAAGAAGATGGGCGCTCGCGGAAGCCGCCAGATATTGAGCGATGTGGTTATAGACATAGATCTGTTCAGCGGTCAGCCGGTGATCCTTGAGAAATGCTTTGACCAGCTTTTTGTGTTCCCTCAGGAATTTCCCGTGGCGCACGGTGAGTACTTTTCCCGCCCGACGCACCATATTGGCAGTTTTCGAATCAATGGTTTTAAGCGGCAGGTTCAACCGGTAATAGGTGTCTCGGGGTTGCATTTCAACAGAAGCGGGAGGCAGCCAGATATCAGGCGCAATCAGGGCCACCGTTGAGGGGTCAAACCGTTCACACGCCGAAGTATAGGCTCGGGGGGTATCATCTGAAGGTTCGCCCAAAGGATAGCCGATGAAAATGAGATGGGATTTGCGAGTGAAACAAAGGTAATTGCGATGAAGATGGGGCCGAGCGCCTGATATGGTCTCCACATACACAGGCAGGTGTTCGGGCAAATAGGCCTGCTGATAAATTCGGCTGATGTCTTCACTACTGAGCATTTTGCGACCGTAACCGCGCATCAAAGATTTTTTCAGTTTCCTTAAGTCTGGATTTTTGCAAGGCGGCTTTTATTCCGGCCAGGGTATCGGTATCAGCCCTGCCGCCCAAAGTATTGTGGGCTGCACGTCCCACCCCTTCTTCTGCATTTTGCAGCCGTTCGAAAAAATCCGTCAACCTTTCAGCCGTTTGATACGCATTGAAAACCAGTGAATCGTAATCGTCTCCCTCACTGGTCAGCAGTCTGCCGTAATGATCAAAGAGCAAATCAATTTCCTTTAACTGCGCCTGACGAATCTCATCCGAATAAATGCCGCCGGGAATTGAAGAAATCATATCTTTCGTTTTGGATCTAACCCGCGTCAAGACGGCATCCCGGCTAAGACCCTTTTGGAGCATATCAAAAGCAGCCTGAAGTGCCATGTTTTTAGTAAACAGCACATTCTGGGCAAAGACTTCCCGCTTTTCTTTTGATCGCATGTAGCCCAATATGAAGATTACAGGTATCAAAACCTCCCAAACGGAAAAAGGCTTCGGTTTTATGGCTGCCAGCGCCACGGATCTCGCAACCGCGCTCTCACGCGCCTGGATGATTTCGTATTTTTTTTTAAATCCGCTTGGCAAAAACCCTCCCGAAATAGCGGTCATCTTAGAATCTAGAAGATGTCCTCTAAAATTTTTTGGCGTCGGTTCTCCACCTGTCGGGCTTCGAGCTCTAATTTTTCTTTAACCGCCGGGTTATCGCCGACTCTGGCCAGAATCGCCCGGTCGACTTTATTTTCTGCAGCCGCGATTTGACGCAAGTGGGCTTCAAAATTTTCGCGAGATGAATAGGCATTTTGAATTAAATCATAATAACGCTCGCCTTCAGCTTGCAAAAGTTTGACATAATGATCAATCAGTAACTCAACGGTTTCTGTTTGGGCCATGACCAGATCCTGGGAATCGAGCTTAAGCGCGGTCAGCCGGTTTTTAATTTCAGTTTCACGAGACGTGACCATAAAAGCTTTCGTATTATCCCGGGAAAGGTCCCTGGCGGCCTGCAAGGCAAGTTTTCTTGGAAACATAAAGGTTTCGGTATACTTGCGTATGATGCTGCCGCGGCGCAGAAAATCGATGATAAACATTCCGGGAATCACATAGTGCCAGACCGATGGAGATCTTAGATAGATGACCCCTAAAGCTACCTCGCGGGCAAATTGCTGTTCGGCATTTATGATGATATCGTATTTGTCCATGTTTGCGAACCTTTCCGGGCACGCATATCACTAAATGATTTCATCTGTCAACGGCAGGTCCAGGGGTTGCCGTTTGAAAAAGGAAAGGCGCCTCCAAGAGGCGCCTTTATTTTTTAGGATAATCGCAACTCAGGTGGTGATTTCATCGGATTAATCCGCCGCAATCACCGGAGCAAAGAACGCGCCGGACCACAGGATCCAGGTAATGAAAAATGTCCAGATGGCATTGGCCGTCTGGGATATCCAGTAAGCCGCCGCGGGTTTGCCGCCTCCGACGGAAATCAGCTCTTTAAAGTTGGTTTCCAGACCGATCGATACGAAGCACAGGGCAAAAAACCAATTCCGGTAAGTCTTGGTGGCACTTCCGATCGCCTTGACCGCCTTAAGCCCCGAAGCCGGTTCAATAAATACCGAAACCACAATAGAAGCGACGATAAAACCGACAACAAACTTAGGGAATCGATACCAAATTTCCATAAAGGAAGGCCTCTCGGCGGTCGCGCCGGCTTCCCTGCGATCCAGTGTCATGGTGGACCACAGGGCCATTAAAAAGGCCGCCACGCCGATCAGAACATTTTGAGCCATCTTCACCATTGCAGCGACTTTATAGGCGGCATCACCGCCAATGATCCCTCCGGCCGCCACCACCGCTCCGGTATTATCGATGACCCCGCCAACCCAGGCACCGGCCCAGTTGTTGGGAAGATTCATCCATTTGGCAATGGGCGGCATTACCAGAATCAACACCACCGCACAAACCAGCACCCATGCCACCATGTAGCTGACTTCTTTTTTGTCCCCCTGGATAGCACCGCCGGCGGCAATGGTGGCGGATACACCGCAGATCGCATTGGCCGAGGAGATGATGGCGCTGAAGCGTTCGGATACCCCGAATTTACGGCAAATCCAGTAGGTCATGAACCAGACCGCCGTGGCGACCAGCACCGCCTGAACCAGACCCATGAAGCCGCCTCTGAGGACATCCGAGAAAAGGATACCCGCGCCCATGCACACCAATCCGATCTTGATGAAGTATTCCGTCTGCCCGGCAGCTCTCAAAATTTGGGGCACCTTGAAAACATTGCTGATAATCAGGCCAAAAATGAGCGCAAAGATAACGTACTCAATTCCCCATTTTGCCATAAAAGCCTGTTTGGATAAGACCATCGAGACAAACGCTAAAAAAAAGATCACGATAAAACCGGGTATATAGCGCTTGAGATCAAGCTTCATGACAGCCCCACCTATCATGGTTAGAACAGCCATAAAGACAAAAAGGCCGATGGTTGACCAGAGGGTAGCGATGCCTTTGGGGAAAGCGGCCCCCAAACTGGTCCACTTGGCGATTTTGGGGCCAGCAGGCAACAATCCGACGGCCCATTTGCCGGCTTCAACTTCTTTCAACCCAACGATGGCTAAAAGCAAAATAAACCAACCTAAAAAACAGGCCCACCAATCTTCACTTAGCCAGACCGGCGGCCTCTCATTTCCGTTACTCATTTTCAGCTCCTCCTTCTTCTTGGATTAATTAAGTTGCGTGCAACCATTCATAGCTAAGCATTAAGCTCTGTTCGAGACTTTTTCATCCCTTTGGTTAAACTTGAAAATACCGGACAAATCACCTCCTTTCTTATTGATATTACTGTAAAATCGAAACGTTATCAGGTATTTTCCCATAAAGGTTCCCACTTTATTATATAATACGGGATAGCAATGCAAGCAAAATTTTGATTTAATTGCATGCGGCCTACTCGACGGTGCCAATGTTAAATGCATACTGCAGCACCAGGTAAATCAGGTAGATACCCAGAAGCCAGGCACCCTGCCACCGTTTGAATTGGCCATCTTTGTTCATAAAGATAAAAGCCCGGAAAGGGTAAAGAATGAGGAGCATGGCCGGAAAGTGGAAGGCATAAAAGTTGGGAGGCACCGCCAGCGGCCTGGCGACCGCCGCCGCACCGATGACAAAAAGACAGTTGAGCACATCCGCCCCGACAACATTGCCCACCATGATCTCGGGATGCCCTTTACGCACGGCCGCTATGGCCGTCATAAGTTCCGGTAAGGAGGTGCCGAAGGCAACCATGGTGGCGGCGATAACGTCGTCGGGCACCCCCATGCGGTAGGCAATCTCAGCCGCACTGGGAACCAGAAATCGGGCACCGAGAACGACTAAAAACAGCCCCCCCACCAGCATCAGCCAACATTTTCCCAGACCGATTAGTTCAGAATCGTCCGATTCTTCTCCGCCGGCGGCCGCATCGGCTCCCTGCTTGGCCCAAACATAGGTGATATACATATAACCCGCTAATAAGACTAGGAAAAACCCCCCAATCCATCTCTGTAAAACCGGCTCCCCATCCATCACCGCTAACGCAATCAGTGCGATGATGACCAGTAATGTGGCTGCGCCGACCTGCACCCAGCCGGTCCGATTAAGAATAAATCGATTTACAGGTACCCGGGTCAACAGGCAGGTTAAGCCAAATATCAGCCCCGTATCCGCAATAATGGACCCGACCCCATTGCCCAGGGCCAGGCCCGGATTTCCCATCCAGGCGGCCATTACCGAGACCACCGCCTCCGGCGTGGTGGTGCCCAATGAAACAATGGTGGCACCGATGACGATTCTGGGTAAACCTGTGCGGCGGGCCAGGTGAACCACGCCGTCGATCATCCAATCGGCGCCCTTTGACAACAGCAGGATACAAACCGCGATTATCCCCAACAAACCGATCGTGGGTAATCCCTTAACAAGTTCATGTAAAACTGCTTCATCTCCGATCCAACGCAGTATTTCGCCAAACATCATCCCAGCTCCTGAACTCCGAGTAATTTATATATGTACCTTTTCATAATTGTTGGCACTTTATATGCTAAAAAAAATAAAATGCAAGCAAGATAATTTAATTCTTTTAGAATTTCATCTTTCTGATGGAATCTATCAGCCTATGCATGTCTTGCGGAAGGGGTGATTTAAAGGACATGGTCTTAGTGTAATGCGGATGGGCAAAGCTCAACCGCCAGGAATGCAACATCTGCCGGTCGACCGATTTTAATACCTGCAGAAGTTTATCCGATCGTTTATGACCCATAGCGATGGTTTTCTCCAGTTTGCGCGGCCG
>JASFGM010000260.1:0-5140 GCA_050123755.1 Desulfobacterales bacterium | reverse complement strand
GGAGGAACTCGATATGACCCAGCTTTTGTATAGAACCATTCTGATGGGGTGCCTTGTGATTTTAATCGGCTGCGCCGGCGGCATCCCGAAGTGGCGGCATTTTCATGGTGATTTGTCGGGGCAAGGATATCAGCCTGTAGAAAGCGGTTATGCGCTTTCTGCGGCATGGATTGCGGGACCTTATAAAATTACGAGCTCTTCCCCGGTTATCGGATTTGTTGTCAGTGGCATGGAAGTGATTTATTTCGGTACGGCGGACGGTGAACTGGTGGCCGTTAATTCCAACGATGGGACTGAACGATGGCGGCGTTCATTTGCTCCGCAGGATAAAATTTTTAAAATTGTCTCCTCCCCGGCGGTCTCCACAAAAGGAGATATCTATGTCATTACCAACGAGCGGGTCGCAGGCGGCCGACCTCGGAGTTTGCTGCATAAGCTCGAAGAGTTTGGCAATGTCCGCTGGTCTTTTTCGTTTGCAGATGATGGATTTACTACCGGATCCCCCAAGATTTTAAAACGGGGCCAAGACACCCTTATCTTTATTTACGTAAATGTCGTTATCGGCGGTGAACCCCAGGCCGAGCTTTTTGTTTTACGCGACAACGGCAAAACGGTTGATCTACTCGATCGTAAAGCCCTCGGCAGCTGTCAATGGGGCAGCGCTGCGCAGCGAACCCGCCCGCAAGATGTTTTTAATTCATTTGCAGCGGTGTGGGATTTTGATTCCACCTTTCCCGTTGAATTTAGCGACAGCGCCGATAGTCTGCCGGATGCATTCGTCGACCCTACCGTGGCTGTTTTTACCGACAGAAAGTTACCACTGATTGCAGTTGCGGATAATTTGTGCAGTATCGGCGCATATGAATGGAATGATAAGGAATTGTCCGTTGTCTGGAGCGAATCCCACCCGTTTCAAAAACATTCGTCACCGGCGTTGTTGGCCAAGGGCCTGATGGTTTTCGGACGGCAGGATGGAAAGGTTCTGGCCCATGACATGGAAACCGGTGTAAAAATGTGGGAGTATGATGCCGGTGAACCGGTTCTCGCAACCCCGGCTGCAACGCCGAAAGGTCATATCTTTGTTGTTTCCAAAAGCCGCATTCAGGTCCTGGATCAGAAGGATGGAGCTCTCGTTTACGATGGGGTGTCGCCGCGAAAATTTGAATTAGGGGGCCAAACTTTCGCATCGCCGGTTGTCACCAAAAAATGTGTTTATGTATCCACCGGGGCAATGCTTACCTTTAGCCACGATCTCTCAACCCGTAGTCAGGATACTAATTTTAGCGGAAACGGTTTAGCTTCCATTGCGTTGTCCAATATCGGCGCGTTGTATGTCGTGGCCGGTGACGGGACGATCCGCAAATATCAGAGTGCGCAATAAGGTTTTCCGGCAATCTATTTTTTTTTGCCCTTAGCGGAATCCTTGGGGGCGCTTTTTGGCAGCAGCTCGATAATCTCTTCCCAATCCTTGACGGTCTGTCCTTTCTGAGTTTGCTCAAAAGTGTATCGCTTTTCAATATGTTCGGCGGCTTCGGCAATAACGCCGGCAGAACCGATAATGGCATAGAGATGGATGCCCTTTTCTTTCAATGCCGAAAACATTTTGGGGCCCTGCCAACGCAATACCGGTGCCTCTGGAAACTCGCCTTCATCCAGCCATTCTCTGGCCATCCGGAGCCCGGTATACCGGCTTATGTAGATGACCCGATATTTTTTTAACAGCCTTTCCACCGCCCGGCGACTGGCTCCTGCCGCTATTCTGGAAATAAATGCATCTTTAAATCCACCTTCGATTTCGATGAAAATGACTTTTTCGTTTTTTTTCATCACCAGAAGTAACCCGGAGCCGCTCTCGCCCTTTGAGCGGGCCTGCACCTTAATTATTCCCGGGCGTTTGGGCGTATATTTTCGATATCCATAACCGTCACCACCGGTTAGATTTTTGCCGAGGCTGTTATCATCCAGATAAAATTCTACCAGCCTGCCGCCGTCAGCAAAAAATCTGCCTTTGGTTAACACCTTAAGATAGGCAGGGGTGCCGACTGTCGTCACCCGGTCATAAACGATAACCGCCCCCCGGCTTTGGGCAGCCGGCAAAACGACAAAGCAACATATCAACAAAAACAACAAAGGCTTGGTTTTTAAAGAAACCATCATTTTCACTTTCTTGACACCTCGTACAGGTTTTTTTAAAATACAACTGCAGGCTGTTTGGAAAATATTATATCGGTATAATAAACACTGACTCCCAATGCCACAATTTTATCTTTACCATGAGCGACTGGGCTGAGCCAAGAGATTTTAAAGAATGGACAAGAAGGGTGTTTGGATTGCGACCCATTTTGACGCTCTTGCTTTTTAGCAGCATTTTTATCCTGGAGTTGCGATTTGATTGGATGGAGCGCATCCTAGGGGCCTATCTGGTAACCACAAATTCCGAGCGACCCGAATCCGGCTCGATCTGGGAAAAGAGCCGTCAAACCCGGACAGCGCGGAAAACGCTTGAACAAATCCTTACTGACAAACAGACATTACAGCGTGAAGCCCGAAGTGCAGCCACGTTCACGCAAATTGCCGCCAATGTCACCCCTGGAGAAGGGGTGATGCTGTCGGCCGACCATTTCCGCAAACTCTATCTGCGGCTGGCGCCGTCTATCGCCCATGAGGTTATATCTCCTTTTGAACTGCTCGGGATTGTCAGCGGTGGGCGCTGGCGCAGAACCTACTTTGAAAAATCCGGTGCTGGTTTGATGATCTATCTGCTGGATGCCAATAACCGGGTATTGCAGCAGCTTGAACTTGGCTCTCTGCTGCTGTCCCAGTTAAAACGCGGTGAAGTGGCCTTGACGGAATCCCTTGATCAACTGCCGATTTTTGAAAACCGTATCTATCCTGCCGATCGCTTTTTTAATTCTTTAGAATCCTTTCCCGAAGACGTGCGCCGCAGTATGGTGCCGCAGCCCGAAACGTTGCTTGAAGTACCCGGTCAAATCGTGCGGGTTGGAATTTCCGATGAAACCCAGTCCGGCTTTATCGAGCTGGGTTTTGAATTTTCTAATGGAGCCCAGCGCCGTGTTGTCTTAGTGCAGGGCCATGAATGGGCTGTCTGGCGGTTGCGCTCTAATCTGGAAGGCGCGGATATGGATAATGCATCCAGCCAGATCGGCGATCAAAACAAAGACGGAACCCGTCAATGAGCCTTTTTGCCGTAAGTGTGCGTCGATTCAGCATCCTTTTTTATGGGGGGATGACCCTGGCGGGTTTGGGGGCATTGCTGGCGGTCGGTCTATTTTTCATAGCCGTGCGCGATCTGCCCCAGGTGCCGGAGCCGTTAGGTCGTATTATTGAAACGCCGCCGACGGAGATTTTTGCTGCTACCGGCGAAAGGCTGATGATCATTGGCGGTCGGGAAGTCGTTCCCCTCAACCGGATCTCCCCCTTTTTTATTCAGGCGGTGATTGCCACCGAGGACCATCGTTTCTGGGAACATCACGGCCTCGATAAACTGCGCACCCTGAAAGCATTGTGGGTAACCCTTTTTGCACCTGGAAGAATCCAGGGGGCGTCAACCATTACCCAGCAGCTTGCCAAGAATCTGTTTTTTAGCTATCGGCGAACCTATATGCGCAAATTCCGGGAACTGCTGGTGGCCCTGCAAATCGAAACCCAATACAGCAAGCGTGAAATCTTAGAAGCGTATTTGAATCAAATTCCCTTTGGTGTCGGTGCCTACGGCATTGAACGGGCTGCCCAATCTTTTTTCGGAAAGCCTGCTTTGGAGCTTAATCTGGCGGAATCCTCCTTGCTGGCCGGCCTGCCCAAGTCGCCGACCCGCTACAATCCCTATCGGTATTTTGAGCGGGCCAAAAAAAGACAGCAGCTGGTGCTGGCGCGAATGACTGCCGTGGGTTATACGACCTCTGAGGAAGCTGAAGCTGCCTATCATGCCCCCCTGCAGTTGATGCCTCATCCTGCCGGCACTCCCAAAGGTAGCTATTTTCTCGATCTGGTTTTAAATGATCTTGAAGAGCGATACGGCCCGGAGGTGGTTTACCACGGAGGATTGAAGGTCAGTACGACCCTGGATCCTGAGCAGCAAGCCTGGGCGATCGAATCCCTGCAAAGCGGATTGGTAAAACTCGATCAACTGATGGGAATTGTCGATGAAGATCAAACCGGCGACGCTAAATCTTTGTCCCACCCGCAAGGGGCGCTGGTGGCCGTCGAATGCAACTCCGGTGCTGTTAAAGCCCTGGTGGGCGGACGCGATTATTCGGAAACAGAGTTTAACCGTGCAATCGGAAGCAACCGTCTGCCCGGATCCGGTTTTAAACCTTTTTTGTACTACGCGGCCTTTGAAAAGCTGAGTTTGACGCCCGCCAATGTTTTTGTGGACAGGAAAATCACCATTCCGGTCGTTGGTGCCAGCGATTGGACACCCCAAAATTTCGGGCGCGAACATGAGGGACCCATGATTTTAAAACGCGCACTTATGAAAAGCGTCAATGCCATCGCCGCACAGCTGGTTGAGCGTGTCGGGCCGGATGCGCTGATCGACGTGGCCCGGCGCTTCGGAATTAAAAGCCCACTGAAACCGGTTTTTTCGCTGGCGTTGGGGACCTCCGGGGTGAGCCCCCTGGAAATGGCCGCCGCGTTTTCCACCTTGGCAACCGGCGGCATTCAGCATGAACCTTTCTGGATCCGCCGGATTGAAGACCCCCTGGGTAGAGTGCTGGAAGAGCAAATCGTTCGAGGGCAGCGCTCCCTGGATGCGAGCATTGGTTACCAGGTCATCGACATGATGCGCGGCGTTTTGACCAGCGGCACGGGTAAGGTCGTCCGTCGCCTCGGTTTTGATCTGCCGGCGGCCGGTAAAACCGGCACATCTGATGACTTTCGCGATGCCTGGTTTACCGGATTTACACCCACCCTAAGTGTTTCTGTCTGGGTGGGATATGACCGCGGAATGCGTATGCGTGATGCAAACGGGGTCGGGATTACCGGTGGCCGGGCAGCCGCGCCCATCTGGGCGGAGTTTATGATCAAGGCCACCAACGGAGAGCCCCCGCGGGAATTTACCGTTCCATCGGATATTCACTTTGAAACCGTTGATGCGATTAGCGGTGAAATCGCCGGCGAA
>JASFGM010000259.1:0-5161 GCA_050123755.1 Desulfobacterales bacterium | reverse complement strand
TATGGAAGACGTATTGACCGTTTTCAAGGCCAGTCAACTCTGCAACGTGTCGGCCAAAACTATTATCAACTGGATCGAGTCCGGTCATATCAAAGCATACAAAACCGTGGGCGGGCACCGCCGCATCAACCGCTCGGACCTGGAATCTTTTATGAAAAAGCAAGGCATTCCGATTCCGGTGCAGGAAATGGACGGCCTCAAAAAGAAAATCCTGGTGGTCGACGATGACCCCATCATTGTTGAAACCATCGTACAGGCGCTGGAAGAGGATGAATTTGATTATGAGGTTATTTCAGCTTCCGATGGATTTGAAGCCGGGCTGCAGATCAATCATTTTGCACCCCATCTGCTGATACTGGATATTATGATGCCGGATATCAAAGGCTATGAAGTGTGTAAAAAAATTAAGGAAAACCCCGACACGGCCAACACCAAAATAATCGTGCTTTCGGCCTATCTGGACGAAGATAAGTTTAAAAAAATGAAGCAGTATGGCGCGGATGCCTGTTTTTCCAAACCGTTTCCGTTGCCCCAGCTAAAGGAGGAAGTGGCCCGTTTACTCGAGTTGCGTTGATTGGTTACAAAACGCATGCGAAACAGGCAATCCAAAAAGCCAGCCAAGGAGGCAGCATGAAACTTAAACAAGCCTTGAACAAAAAACAATTTGTTGTGACCTCGGAAATCCAGGCGCCCATCGATCAGGAACCGGAAGATCTGGTCCGGAGTCTATCCAAGGTGCGCGGGCGCGTTGATGGCGTTTCATTGTCCGAAGTGGAATTCGAAGGGGTTGTCGGAGATACCATAAAAACCTGCCGGCTTTTAGATCAAAATCAATTCGAGCCCATTTACCAGACCACAACTCGGGATAAAAATCGCCCCCAGCTGCAAAAAGATCTGATCGAAGCCCATGAGGCCGGGATTGAAAATCTGCTGGTGTTTACTGAGGATTATCGCATCACCGGCGACAGCTTGCAGGAAATGATGTTTTTCCATGTTGATTCCGGCAAACTGCAATCCGTATTGCAGCATATTAAAGAGGGACAGACCGTTGAAGGCGATGCCCTGAAGACCAAAGCCGATTTTCTGGTGGGCTCCGGCGTGGAATCTGCCTGGGGTAAGAATGTGCCCGATCTTGAAATGAAGGAAATGGAGGAAATGACTAAACTCGGCACCGGGTATTTTCTGACAACCCCGATTTTTGATGTCGACCGGTTTGCCAAATTTATTAAACGCGTCGATACATTTGGCGTGCCGGTCATCGCAGAGGTGATGATCCTGCGGACCGCCGGCATGGGAAGCTTTCTCAACCGGCATTTGAAATCCGGATTAGTGCCGGAATGGATTATCCAAAAATTGGCCCAGGCCCCGGACAAACAAAAAGCCAGCACTGAAATATTTGCGGATATCGTCAAGGCCTTGAAAGATCTTTGTCAGGGGGTTCATATCATCACCATCGGCGGCGAAGCAAAGCTGAAATATTATTTAGATGCAGCCAAGCTCAAGTAGGCCACCTTTACAATTAAAAGACCTCGGTCATTTCCGGTCAAATTTGTTTATTATTGGGCCCTACAAATCGGAATATTGGAATGTTGGAAGATTGGAATAGTGGGCATAAATAAGGAAAATGCCATTTCAAATCAGATTGAAATCCTCTGACCCCATTATTCCCTGATTCCATTATTCCATTATTCCATTTCGGATTGAAAGGAGTCAGCCGCTTGGAAAATATTGTTTTAAGCATCGATGACAAAAGGGTCAGCTGTCCACCCGGGACTTCGATATTGGAAGCTGCTGCGCAAAATGGCATTAAAATTCCCCACCTTTGCTATCACCCCGACCTGAAACCCTTTGGCGCCTGCCGGCTGTGCCTGGTGGAAGATGAAAAAACCGGACGTCTGATGGCCTCCTGTGTCACGCCGGTTGCCCCGCAAATGACCATTCGAACCCAAACCGCGCGCATCCTAAATCATCGCCGCAACATTGTACGCCTGATGATTGCCGAACATCCGGAGTCCTGTATCGTCTGCAGTAAGGGCAACCGCTGTCAGCTGCGCTGGATCGCCGCTCAAATGGGCATTGGCGAAACGGATCTTTATTCGATGCCCAATTACAAACCCCTGGAGCAGGCCAATCCGTTTATTATCCGGGATCTGAGCAAATGCATTCTGTGCGGGAAATGCATTCGAGCAGACCATGAACTCGTCGTGGTGGGTGCCATCGATTACAACCTGAGAGGTTTTGCTTCCCGCCCGGCAACCGTTCATGAACAGGGACTAGAGCAATCAAACTGCACTTTCTGCGGCACCTGCGTTTCCATGTGTCCCACCGGTGCGCTCTCCGCTAAAAACACCCAGTACGTCGGCAGCCCGGAGAAAGAATCATTTTCGATCTGCGGCTTTTGCGGCGTCGGTTGCAACCTGGCCATGGGTCAATCGGCCGGCAAAATTATCGATGTCAACCCTGCGCATTTACCGGATACAGTTAATAAAGCCACCCTGTGTGTGCGCGGCCATTTCGCCCATGATTTTTTGAATTCTGCCGACCGCTTAATCGCGCCGATGATGCCCAAAAAGGACGAAGATGAAAGCATCCAGATGGCACCGGTTTCCTGGGAAGAGGCCCTAGATGCGGTGGCCGAGCGCTTGAATCAAATTAAAAATGAAAACGGCCCCCAGAGCATCGCCTTTATGGGTTCATCCAAGTGCAGTAATGAAGAAAATTATCTTTTTCAAAAGATTGCCCGCGTATTAATCGGCACAAACAATGTCGATAACGGCGGATATATCTCCGGGCAGTTCCTGTCGGCATTTTTAGATCAAAAAACCGGCGGTGGATGTCGCTTAAATCCGCTCAGCGACCTCGAAAAAGCGGAGGTCATTGTGGTCCTGGGGGCGGATCCCAACCACTCCCTTCCGGTGGTCAGCTACTATCTTAAACGTTCGGCTAAACAGGGCACGCCGCTGATCGTCGTCGACCCGCGCAAAACAGAGCTGGTCAGTTTCGCATCGTTGTGGCTGCGCATTAATCCCCGGACCGATCTGGAACTGCTCAACGCTCTGGCTGCTTTGCTGCATGCAAAAAATGCCTACGACTCTGAATTTATCGATCGGTATGCAGAGGCCTTCAGCATCTTCACCTACAGTCTGTCTTCGCTCGATGTGGATAAAGTCAGCCGCATCACCGGCCTGGAGAAGCAACGCCTGGATGCAACAGCCGAGCTTTTAAAAGGAAAGCGGATCGCCTTTGTCATCGGCCATGGTATTTTGCAGCAGCGATACGGCATTCATACCATCGACGCGATTCTCAATCTGTCATTGATGACCGGAAGCCTGGGAACTGAAGGCGCCGGTATTTATGTCCTAGCCCGAGAAAACAACCAGGCCGGTGCCATGGACATGGCGACGGTACCGAACCTGCTTCCCGGTCCGATACCGCTGGATGAAGATGCGGCCAGAACAACCTGGGAAAAGAACTGGAAGGTAAAAATTTCGCCGGATCCCGGCCTTAATATGAGCCGCATCATTGAAGCGGCCGAAAGCGGCGGGCTCAAAGCGCTGTATATCATGGGCGAAAACCCGCTGCGGTCTTTACCTCAACCTGAACGGGTTAAAGCCGCGCTTGAAAAGCTGGAGTTTGTCGTGGTGCAGGATATTCTCAATAATGAAATCGTCAAACTGGCCGATGTGGCTTTGCCTGGAGCTGCTGCCAGTGAAAAGAGCGGCTCTTTTACTAATCTGGAAGGAAGAATCCAGAGTTTTGCAGCCGTGGTGCCGCCGCCCGGCGAAGCGAAACCCGACTGGGAGATCTTAGATTTGCTGTCCGCCCGGCTGGGCGCTCCTGAACGCTACGGCGCTGTTGACAAAATCCGTGAAGAGATTCGCAGGCTTATTCCCACCTATGCTGAAATGAATGGCGCTGGGCAAAGCTGGGTAAAAGCCTCCAGCCCGATGGCCGTCTTTCATGCTGATGGGGCCAGCGAGATGCTATCCTTTGCACCAGTGGTTTCAACTGCAGATGGAAAAAGCGATGCCGACTATCCGTTCCAGGCGATAATGGGATCTTTGCGCTTCCATTTGGGAAGCGGCACCCGTACGATGGCTTCCGGACGCATTCGCGATTTTGATTTAAACGCTGAGGTGGCCATCTGTGCAGCGGATGCCGAGCGACTCAAATTAAAAGATGGTGATACCGTACAGGTAGAATCCCGCTGGGGTGTGATCAAACGAAGACTGGGCTGCAGCAATCGTGTCGGGCCCGGCCAGCTTTTTATTCCGCTGGCCTTCAACGCCAATGATGCCATGAACCTTTTCGACTTAACCGACCTGGCCGACCCCAACTCAACCGGCTGGAAGACCTGTGAGGTTAGAATAACGAAGGCATAATCAATTATACAAGGTGTCAGGTGTCAGTGTTCAGGTGTCAGATGACAGAAGGCAGAGGACAAAAAGTGACACTGGCCAGAAGCCTGACACCTGACACCCGAAACCTGAAACCTAAAATTTAAGCCCTGCGGGCCAAAAATAAAAAACTGAAATCTGATTGAGATTTCCAACTACAGCACAATAGGACACTGATCATGGAACCACCGAAAATCGATTGGGACAAGATCCACGAAATCATTGAGAAGCATAAAGGTGACAGATGGGGTCTTATTCCCCTGCTGCAGGAAGTACAGGAGCATACCGGTTATATTCCGCCTGAATCGATCGAACCGATCGCCGAGGCCATGAATCTGTTCCCGTCTGAAGTTCAGGGGGTGATCACGTTTTATGCGGGATTTACCCTGACGCCCAAAGGGAAATACGTTCTGAGGGTCTGCCGCGGTACTGCCTGTCATGTCAAGGGCAGCCGCAGTGTTCTCCGATTGATGCAAAAAGAGCTGGGACTCAAAGAAGGTGAAACCAGCCCGGACTATCAATTTACACTGGAAACGGTTGCCTGTCTGGGGGCCTGTTTTCTGGCACCCACCATGATGATCAACCGGGATTATTTCGGTAAGCTTTCCCCGACCAAGGTAACCAGCGTGCTGGGGGAATATCAAAAAAAATAAGGGAGAAAGTTCAATATGGAGAAGCTTTCATCCATCGGAAAGCTGGAGTGGCTGCGCAACAAGATATTGTCCCGCAAAAAAGAAGGCACCATCGAAGTGCATGTGTGTATG
>JASFGM010000258.1:0-5184 GCA_050123755.1 Desulfobacterales bacterium | reverse complement strand
TTTTTCAAGCGCCTTAACCCGCAGTTGCAAACTTTCATAGGATAATTTATTTTCCTTTAAATTTAACACCTTATTTTACTCTCCTGTAGATCATCGACAAACCCGATATTTCCTAAAAGCTGTCTCAAAAATAGCAGATCACGTTCAATGACAAGGCGCAAATCGATTCGAAATTCGTTGTTTCGAGCATACACGTTAGTATTCGAGCATTTCGAATCGCTTTGACGAACCCCCATATTCATAAAAATAGATGTGAGATCCCGCCTATACTGGCGGGGCAACACAGCCATTGGGCGTTAGATGCATTTTTGAGGTAGCTTTTTTTTCAGCCGCCGGCCGAAAAATTTACACCCCTCATGAACCGCCATCAAAACCGATGGTCACCTCCCCCGCCTCAACAATCACCGGGACCTTGCGCACGCCATTGGAATGCTCGAGCATGGCATCGAGTTTGTCGGGATCCGATACCACGTCAACATAATCAAATTCCTCTTCTTTTTCGGCATAAGCTTCACGAGCTGCCCGCGTGTAAGGTCAGGCATTCTTTCCGAATATCAATACCTTTTCAGACATAACGCCATCCTCCTCTCCTTAAAGGGGTTGATATTAATAAATATATATCTTAATTTCAGATAGTTGCGCTTAATACCTGCAAAACCTTAACAACCATTTCCGATCTTGTCAATAATTTCAAATTGACATATATTGTTATCTTGATAATTGATCAAAATTTTTATAATAATTGTGTCCTTAATGACCAATCTAGCTCCCGAATTATCCAGGAAAGTGGTTATCGTAAACGAACTGGGTCTGCACGCCCGCTCGGCCGCCAAAATTGCTGAGCTTGCCCAAAATTCAAAGGCGGCGGTCTGGGTAAAAAAGGATGCTGAAAAAGCGGATGCTTCCAGCATTGTCGATATCCTTACACTGGCCTGTGAAAAAGGATCCAAAATTACGCTCATAATCGAAGATAAAGCCGATCGGCCAATTTTAGAGGGTATTGTCAATCTGATTGAAACTGGGTTTGGGGAATAAGTTAGGATGATGGATACGGCCACTGAAGACATAATACTTAAAGGAATCAATGCATCTCCGGGAGTCTGTATCGGAAAAGCTTACCTGGTTGACCGCGAAGGTGTTGAGGTTGTCGAAAAATACCGGATCGAGGACAAAAAACGGTCAAACGAAATCAAGCGATTTAAAGCAGCTGTAAAAAGAGCCAGAGATGAACTTCGCAAAATTATGGAGGGTAGCCCCGAAGAATTGCAAAACGCCCATATCCTTGAAACCCATATCGCCCTGCTCAAAGATAAAATGCTGTATGGAAGCACGATTGACGTCATTAAGAATGAGGGTGTCAATGCTGAATGGGCGCTCAAAAAAATCGTATCGAATTTACGTGAGATTTTCCAGACGATGACTGATCCCTATTTAAGGGAGCGGTCCGGCGATGTTGTTCAGGTAGCCGATAGTATCCTGCGGAACCTGGTCGGTGCTGAAAAGGTCAATATTGCCGCAATCGACAAACGGGTCATTCTAGTTGCACATGACCTATCCCCTGCTGAAACCAGTCAGATCAACCTCGAACGGGTTATGGGTTTTATTACCGATCGAGGCGGCAAAGCATCTCACACCGGAATTATCGCGCGCAGCCTTGAAATACCGGCTGTTGTCGGACTTAAAAGTGCAACTTCATCGATTCGAAGTGATGATCTTATCATTGTCGATGGCAATGCCGGCACTGTCATTATCCATCCGACGGAAGACACTTTGGTTCAGTATGAAGAGCGCAAAATCCATTATGAAGAATACAAGGCGGTCATAACTCGCGAAAGCCAGGCCCCGGCGGAATCAGCAGATGGGGTCCGATTGGCGGTCATGGGCAACATTGAGCTGCCGGAAGAAGTGTTTGCGTTGATTAATTATGGAGGTGACGGGATTGGTCTTTACCGTACCGAGTTTCAATATTTCAACCGCCCTGATTTTCCCGGTGAAGATGAACTTTTTGATAAATACAAAGACGTTGTTGAGGTCATGGATCCCAAGCCGGTTACGATCCGTACCCTCGATATCAATGGAGACAAAGCCTTAATCAACCATCTAGATTCAGGCGAAATAAATCCGGCCCTGGGTCTGCGTGCCATCCGGTACTGTCTGCAAAAACCGGATATTTTCAAAGCTCAGCTTCGCGCCATTCTAAGGGCAGCCGCCTTTGGAAACGTGCGGATTTTGTTTCCGATGATCTCAACATATTTTGAAATCTGTGAAGCAAATCGGATTTTAGACGAAGCGGCCGAATCTCTTGAAAGAGAAGGTCTACCGTATAAGCGCGATATTGAAATCGGTGCGATGATTGAGGTTCCTTCGGCGGTGATTATGGCGGATGTAATCGCAGAAAGCGTTGATTTTTTCAGCATCGGTACCAATGATCTGATTCAGTACTCCCTTGCCATTGACAGGGGTAACGAACAGGTCGCCCACCTGTTCCAGCCCCTTGACCCGGCCATTATCCGGATGCTCAAACATGTCGCCGATGTGGCCAAAGAAAAAGAGATAAAGATCTTCATGTGCGGCGAAATGGCCGGTACACCCCATCACATCCCGCTGCTGTTAGGCATTGGAATGGATGAGCTCAGCATGAACCCCCAGACCATCCCGGATATTAAGCGGGTCATCCGTTCATTGAACGTTGAGGATGCCCGATCGTTTCTGCAGGATGTACTTAAACAGACGACGGCCAAGAACACCTTCGAACTCATAAAGGCGACATACGGCAGCATTCTTGCGGAACAAACCTACACGGAAGAGTAGGTTCAACGTTCAGGGGTTCAAAGGTTCTGGGTTCAGGGGTTCTTGATACTCGCTGCTGGCTGCTTGCTTCTGGCTGCTGGCCAACATAGAGACAAAGCCAGGAACCAGAGACGAGACACCAGATGCCAGAAGCCGGTGACCAGTAGCCTGACACCTAACTAGAATCTGGGCTCGTGCTGTTCTCTATGGTTAATAATTTTTTAATGGACTTTAGCTTTGGAAGACGACCATATCAAAATCGTTGCCCAAAACCGCAAAGCCCGCCGCGATTATTTTATCGTCGCTGAATACGAAGCCGGGCTCGTGCTCAAGGGTACCGAAGTGAAATCACTGCGGCTGGGCCGGGCAAACCTGAAAGATTCCTATGCCAGGATAATAGATGGCGAAGTGTTCGTATACCAGTTGCACATCTCAGCCTATCCTTTTGCCTATTATGATAACCATGACCCCTTAAGGCCGCGGAAGCTGCTTTTGCACAAGCACGAAATTAAGCGCTTGTACGGAAAGGTCAATGAAAAGGGGCACACCCTGATTCCCCTCCGGCTTTATTTTAAAAACGGAAAAGTCAAGATCGCGCTGGCCCTGGTAAAAGGAAAGCGCAAGTATGACAAGCGTGAGGCCATCAAGCGTCGCGACGAGCAACGGGACCTGGACCGCGAAAGAAAAAATTATTAAATCAGCCACAGAATTTGATAGGGGGAATACTTATCCGCAGATTTCGCAGATTTTCACAGATTATAATTAGGTTAAAAACACATAAGAACCAATTTTCAGATTACGCAGACTATTATCAAAATTTTTAGGTTTTTATAATTTATTTTTTCATTAATCCGTGTAATCTGCGTAATCTGCGGATAATTTAATTTGTTTTTTAAATCGGTGCAATCTGCGTAATCTGCGGACCCTTTTGAGCTTTGAGCATTCAGCCTTGAGCTTTGCTTATCTGCGGTTAATTAAACGCTATCAGTCTTCACTCCTCTGGCCTCTGCTTCCACAAAAACGCGTTTGATTTTAGGATAAGAATGAAAAAAATAAAAATCCCTTTACCCCTCTCCGGCGGTCTGATGCTGTCCTACAAATGCCCGGCCGAGTGCAGGCATTGCATGTATGCCTGCTCACCGAAATGGTCAGGAGATTGGATCACGGTCGACCAGCTGGAGCAATTTCTGCCGCAGCTGGCAAAGGAGATAATGCCGAGCCCATACGGCCCTCAATCCATGAGCCTGAACCACGGGTTGCATTTCAGCGGTGGGGAGCCTTTTTTGAATTTTAAGCTGTTGCTGAAGGCCGTTGAGATTGCAGATACTCTAAAGATCCCGTCTACCTTTGTCGAAACCAACTGCTACTGGTGCAAAAACGACGCGCTCACCCGCGAACGCCTCCAGATCCTCAAGGAAAACGGATTAAAAGGGATCATGATCTCGGTGAACCCGTTTTATGCCGAATATGTCCCCTTTGAAAGGACCGACCGCTGCATCCGGATCAGCCAGGAGGTGTTTGGACAAAATGTGATGGTCTATCAAATGGAATATTATCGCCTGTTCAAACAGCTGGGCATCACCGGCAGGCTTTCAATTGACGAATATTTGAAATTGACCCGGGAAGAATCCATATCCGAAAGGGTCGAGCTCTTCTTAATGGGGCGCGCAGCAGATAAGTTAACAGGCCTTTACCCCGGCTATCCGTCGACACGGTTCTTAGACACCCCTTGCCGGCCGGACTTTCTGCGTGGCTGGCACAATCATTTTGACAATTACGGCAATTTCATGCCCGGCTATTGCGGCGGGATTTCATTGGGCAGCTGGTTTGAGTTGGATCGGCTTCTAAAAGAAGGGATCGATCTGGATAACCGCCCGATTCTAAAATATCTGGTCAAAGCAGACATGCAGGGGCTTTTAAATTTTGCTTCAGATATGGGCTATCCGGAGCGAAGCGAAGGATATGTGTCGAAATGTCACCTCTGTTTGGATATTCGGAAATATCTTGTTTCCAAAGGCGATTATGATGACCTCAAGCCCAGAGAATTTTATGAGCAACTGACATCTGAACCTTTTTAAATACATCACAACTTTTCACCATCGTCCCGGCCTTGAGCCTTCAGCCTTGAGCCGGCGCATTGCGCCAATCCTGAACCCTGAACCCTTAACTTTTATATAGACTTACTCGAAAAGTAGAATTATCTTACTGTCCATTGCCCGATTTTCTTTCTTCAACCGTTTTTTGGACTAGGAGGCTTTTTATGATCGAAACGATTCGTTTTAAACTCAACGGTCGTCCGGTGATCTGAAAGTCGACGGGGAGCGAACATTGCTGTGGGTTTTACGCACCGATCTGGGTGTAACCGGACCGAAATACGGCTGCGGCGAAGGATTG
>JASFGM010000257.1:0-5192 GCA_050123755.1 Desulfobacterales bacterium | reverse complement strand
ATTCATTGGAACGCCGTGGCCGAGAAGGTGCTCGAAACACCGGCTGCCGATGTGATGGGGTTAACTTTGAACCAATGCGGTCTTGAATGGGATTGGGACAAGATCTCAGACGGAATCGCCAAAAGCCAGGTCGAGGGTTGCAATATTCGCGTCGACAACATCCATTACCGCAATGCGGATGGTGAAGAAAGATATTTGGGGCTAACCATCACCCCATCCAACGGGGGACATAACAGTATCCTGGGGCTAACGATAATCGGAGCGGATATCACCGAACGCGTCAAATTCCAAGCGCAGCTGCATCAGTCCCAGAAGATGGAAGCCATCGGACAGCTGGCCGCCGGTATTGCTCATGAAATCAACACACCGACACAGTTTGTCGGTGACAATACCCGGTTTTTACAGGATACATTCGATGATTTGATTGAAATCTGCAGCCTGCATAAAGAATTGATCAAAACAGCTAAATCCAGGTCTTTATCTGAGGAACTCATTCAGAATTTCGAAAAGCGATTAGATGAACTGGACATTGCCTATCTTGAAGAAGAAGTTCCGCTGTCGATCCAGCAGACGCTCAAGGGGATCGATCGGATCAGCAATATTGTGCAGGCCATGAAAATATTTGCGCATCCAGGCGGAATCGCAAAAGAACCCATTGATATTAATAAAGAAATTAAAAAGACAATCACCATAACCCGCAATGAGTGGAAATATGTTGCCCGGCTGGTAACCGAATTTGATTCCGCTTTGCCGTTAGTGCCCTGCTACCGGGCTGAATTTAACCAGGTGATTTTGAATTTGATTATTAATGCTGCGCATGCCATTGCCGACGCAAATGGTCAGCATTCGTCTGAAAAGGGCACGATTACGATCAGCAGCGGTTGTGATGGAAACTGGGCTGAAATTCGGATCAGCGACACCGGACCCGGAATCCCGGAGGGGATCCGGCATCGAATATTTGATCTCTTTTATACCACCAAGCAACCGGGCCGCGGAACCGGGCAGGGACTGGCCATCGCCCATTCGGTCATTGTTGAAAAACATAAAGGAGTCCTTAATCTCGAAACAGAGGAAGGTCAAGGCACCACGTTTGTTATCCGGCTGCCGATTGATAGCGATCGATTAGAAAATGAATGAGCTAACCAAAAGACGCATTTTATTCGTTGATGATGAGCCGATGGTGTTAAAAGGTCTGCAGCGGACGCTTCGAAAAATGCGTGCTGAATGGGAGATGACCTTTGCCTCCAGCAGCAAGGAGGCACTGGATATCCTTGGGGCCGAACCCTATGATGTCATCGTTTCTGATTTAAGAATGCCGGAAATGGATGGGGTCCAGTTGCTGGCCGAAGTCAAAAGCAAACACCCGGAGGTGATACGCATCATCCTTTCCGGGCAGGTGGAACAAGAAGCGACATTTAAGTCCGTGCAGCTGGCGCATCAAAGCCTTTCAAAGCCCTGTGATGCTGGCATATTAAAGCATACATTAAATAAGCTGTTTGGCTTGCGAAATGTGTTAGAAAATGAATCGATCAAACGCATCGTTTCGCAAACCGAAACGCTTCCCAGCTTGCCGGCAGTCTATACCGACATCATCAGTGAGCTGCAATCGGCGGAGCCGTCGGTTCAAAAAGTCGGCGATATCATCGCCAACGATCTGGCAATGGCGGCTAAAATTTTGCAGGTCGTAAATTCAGCCTTTTTCGGACTTGTGCGCAAAATCAGCAATCCAAAAGAAGCGGTCATGCTGCTGGGAACCGAAACCATCAAAGCCCTGGTACTTTCGGTAAAGATTTTTTCTGAATTTAATCAAAAAAAGTTTGCCTGGTTTAATTTTGACGATCTTTTCAATCACAGTATGTCGGTGAGTATGTTCGCTCAAACGATCACCAAAGAGGAGCATCTGGATAAAAATCTGGTTAATCATTCGCTGATGGCCGGCATGTTTCACGATTTGGGAAAACTTATCCTGGTCACCAACTTTCAAGCGCCCTATCAAAAGCTTTTGACGGAAGCCAGGCAAACCGGGCAGAATCTGTGGGATTTGGAAAATGATTTGTTTGGAACCAGTCACGCCGAAATCGGTGCTTACCTGATGGGGCTGTGGGGGCTGGAGTATCCCGTAATCGAAGCGATTGCTTATCATCACTGCCCCGGAAAAAGCCTGTCAAATTCAACCGGGCTTCTAACCGCCGTGCATTTCGGCGATGCGTTCGACCGTTTAAGAAATGACGGTAATGATCAGGACAATGGAAATGGATGGAGACAATTGGATCGGGGATATCTGGACAACCTTGGGGTCGCCGATCGAATAAATAATTGGCAATCAGTGTGCAATGAACTGACAGAGAGGAAAGTTTAATGAAGGATAAAGTTTTGCTGGTAGACGATGATGCCATGGTGTTGGCGGGTCTTAAGCGTCAGTTGCGGAATCAATTCAGTATTGATACGGCGCTGAGTGGAGAGGAAGCCCTGAAGCAGGTGCAGAAGAACGGACCCTATGCGGTGATTGTATCCGATTATATGATGCCGGGGATGAATGGCGTTGAATTTTTGTCATATATCAAAAAGAGCGATCCGGATACGGTCCGGATGATGCTCACAGGCACTGCTGATATGCCGACTGCGATTCGAGCGGTGAACGAGGGCAGCATTTTTCAGTTTCACCCCAAGCCGTGTCCGGCCGATACACTGTGTCAGGCCATTCAAAGTGCTATCGGTGAGTACCGCAAAGTCATCACCAATCAAAACCAATTGAACAATTTTAAATCTTCGCTCGCCGCGGCCAGCAAGGTTCAACAAAAACTGATGCCGAAATCCGATCCCCAGATTGACGGGTTCGACATTGCCGGCAGAAGCATCTGGTGTGATGAAACCGGCGGCGACTACTATGATTTTTTATATCCGGCCGCAAACGGGAAAGAAAGAGTCTGCGTTGTGGTCGGCGATGTAACCGACCACGGTATCTCTTCCGCCCTGCTGATGACCACGGCGCGCGCCTTTCTCAGAGAGAGAATTCATAGTTCCCCCAGTGATTGTGTTGCCATCATTTCCGATGTAAACAAGCGGCTTGTCCCGGATGTTGAAGAGCTTAATCTTTTTATGACGATGTTTTACGGCGAGATTGACATTAGAGCAAAAGTTATCAGCTGGGTGAAGGCCGGCCATGAGCCGGCGATTCTCTACACTCCGGAGGATAATTCATATGTGCTGCTTGCCGGTGAGGGATTACCGCTGGGGGTTATGGAAGACGCCGTTTATAAAGAATCCCAACAAGAGATTGATTCGGGGCAAATCATTTTGATCGGAACCGACGGGATCAAAGAGTCGGTTAACGCCAGCGGAGAAATGTTCGGCAACGAGCGATTGATGGATGCGATTCGCACTGCGGCAGATAAACCGGCCAAAGAAATCCTGGATAAGGTGTTTGAATGTTTAAATGATTTTCGCCACCCCCTTGGGCCGGATGACGACGAGACCCTGGTGGTGATTAAAGTCCTGTAAAATTGGCTGGGAAACCTCCTTTTCAGATTTTGTCTCCTTCCCGATCTATATTTCCATTTTTCGGACCCATCCTTAAACGATCGCCAATTTAACTATATAAAATATAAATCCAAAGTAAAGATTTTATTGATTTATTTTATCGAAAAAATTAAATAAACGCCAATTGAATTAAAATTCAATTGGCGTTTATTTGGCGGTCATTTGTTATCCTGGGGTTCTGCGGCGGTGTCTTCAACAATAAAAGGTGAGCAGCGCATTCCGATGCTCATTTTTTTTATCCAGACCCTCACCATGCTGATGGTTTCTCCGTCCAGGTTGACAATGCTCGGCAATTCCTCCACGTAAGCAATATCGCCTTTAAAAAATTCGTAAAAAAAGTTATGGCTGCTGTAAGGATCGGCGACCAAAATGATCTTTTCGCGGTCGTAGGGATGCCGTTGCGGTGATCCGGAAAAAGCAACATGGGTCGATCGCAGGGCTTTGCGATCTTTGGGCCGCCGATAGGTTTGGATTTCAAATTTTACGGCTTCCTGGGGTTGTTTGGTGATCGGCATGGCTGGATCTCCTTCTACATGGAATAGCGGAATATTGGAATGATCGGGCATCAGTCCGCCTCAGGCGGATTGAGGTCGCTGCTAACTTCATTGGGGTAAATGACGAGCCGGTTACCCGGATGAATCGGTTTTTTCCCATCCAGCCGATTCCAGATCAGCAGCGCCGGCAGCGGCACATTAAAGCGCTCCGCAATGGTCGTCAGATTATCGCCTTCCTGCACGACATAGACCCGTTCCTGGTTTTCAGCGAGCCAGTCCTTAACCAACTGTTTGAATCGGACATGAAATCCGTTCTCGGCGCCTTTGGGAATCAAGAGCGAATGCATCCCCGCGCCCAGGAAGTGTCCCCGAATTTCAGGGTTTAGGTCTTTGATAACCTTAAAATGCGTGTTGGCTGCCCGGGCAATAACATGAATCGGCGTGTCCTGGAAGCATTCGATATGGGTACGATCAAATTCTAACGGTGGATAAAGATCGGTCTCCCGAACCCGGTAACCGAATTGCTCCGGGTCCCTAAAAATGAGTTTTGCCGATATAATTCTGAAAACATATCGCTGGGTCTCAAGCGGCAGGTAAAGCTGATAGTAATCGCTGGTTTTTTGAGATACAATTTCCGATTGCAAGCCCAACTCACCCATATTGTAGGCAGCGGCCGCCAATGTCCAGGAGCCCAAAAGCGCGTAAAGTTCCTTTAAATAATTAATGGCGGCCCGGGTCGATGCAAAAATATTTCGGCGTTCATCGATTTCCGCGTTAATTTTGAGCCCATATTTTTCGCCGGTGGATTCCAAAAACTGCCAGAAACCGATTGCCCCTTTACGCGAGCCGGCATGCGGCCTGAGTGCGCTTTCGATAATCGCGATATACTTAAGATCATCGGGCATTTCATTTTCCTGCAGCATTTTTTCAATTACCGGCAGAAAGCGGGTGGAACGCTTTATCCACAGGATTACCTGGGGCCGATCCCAAATGGTGAGCAGCAATTCTTTTTCTAATCTTTCGCGTAGCGCTTGACTGCCAAGATCAAGCGGCTCGCCGCAAAAGTCGAGGGATTGTGTGATTTTTACGCTGGCAGTAAGCGGCGGCCAGAAAGAAGAGGGTTGAGTTCCGTGCTCCTGTCCCTGGGAAATACCGGCA
>JASFGM010000256.1:0-5194 GCA_050123755.1 Desulfobacterales bacterium | reverse complement strand
ATCATAGGCTTTATCGCCGTAAAGAGGTTGAATTATCTTTGTGAGAGGCCCCCACCTTTTAATTTATGCGTTAAGGAAATGGATTGGCATCAAAATTGCTGTAATCCTGAGAAGCAAAAATGGGAGATGAAAAACATGCACAAAGATTCTGGATTAACCTTAATGGAAATGATGACCGTCATCGCGATAGCTGCCTTGATTGCTGCAATTGCCGTGCCCTATACGATGGGCGCGCGCCATGGTGCCAAGCTTAGGGGTGCGGTGGAAAATGTGAGGGGGGATCTGCAGCTGGCAAAATTGAAGGCGGTGCAAGAAAGTGGGCCTGTGGCGGTATTATTTTCCGGTGACAGCTACCAGGTGTTTATAGATAATGGGGCCAATGATGGGTTTCGTGACGCAGGCGAACGCCTCCTCAGAAACCGGGAGCTGCCGGCCGGCGTTTCAATGGATCTTGCCAGCTTTATTGGCTTTAGTGGCAATGTCGCTGATGGGTTTTACGTACGCTTTAACAATAGAGGATTACCCGAGAACACCGGAGAAATCGTGGTCGACAGTTCCGGCGGTGACCAGCGAACTATTGGATTGAACCGCCTGGGACGTATTAACATTCAATAGAATAAATAACCCTAAAAGAGTTTTTCCATGAAAACAAATTTCAAGAACACGACATTATCTAAAAATAAACGGGGCTTTACCTTACTCGAAGCGGTGATGGCCATGGCCATTTTTTCAATCGGCATTCTGGCTGTCGGCAGCATGCAGCTGTGGAATACCAAAAACAATACTTCGGGGAACTTCACAACCCAGGCCACCATGCTGGCCAGACAGAAGATCGAGGAGCTCAAAGTCGTATCGGACATAGACGACTTGGCCAGTGGCAATGACACGATCGGTATCTTTAGACGCAGATGGGTGCCCAGCGATATTACGGGTACCCTCAGCAGGATAACGGTCACCGTCGAATGGACAAGACAGGGCAAAGACCACAGCGTGGAAATCGAATCAATTACCAGAGGAAATTGAATATGAAGGATCTGCTTTCAATAGATTTAAAATCAAAACAGGTTTCAGATGCCGGCGTCATCCGGGACAGGGGCTTTACGCTGATCGAGTTGATGGTGGCGCTGGCCGTATCATCTATTATTATGGCGGCCATTTACAGTGTAAATGCAACGCTGACGCGATCCTATACCACCCAGAACGTTGCCGCCGATGTCCAGCAGGCCGTGCGCGCCACCATTGATTTTATGGCCGAGGATATTATGATGGCCGGTCTCCTTGATTTTCGCCGGGATTACGCCGTTGATCCGGAAATAAGCGCGGCCGGTTCCCAAATAATTACGTTTACGGCAGACAGAAATATAGATGGAGATACCGCTGATGAATTTGAGGATCTCACCTACGAATTAGACGGCACTGAACTCAAGCAAACGGATAATAATACAGGCGTTGAGGAGACGTTTATCGACAATGTAGTCAATTTCGAATTTAGATACTTCAGAGAAAACGAAGATGATACGCCCACCGACAATGATGTAATTAATGGTCAGGATTTAATTAATCACTACGGACTCGGAGACCCGTTACCGGAACTGGATCGGGACGATATCCGCACGGTACAAATTTCCATCACCGTAGAAGAGCCTGCCGGAATAGGTGATCCGGTCGAACGAACCTACACCACCCGGGTCAGGTGTCGCAACGCTGGTTTTTTCTAAGGAGCAAAATAGATGCGTAAAACAATAATGTTTTGGCCGAAAACAACATCCATTCTTAAAAACGAAGAGGGCGCGGTTATTATCGCTGCATTGCTGGTACTGGTTTTGCTCACCATCATCGGTATCGCTTCAACCAATATCAGCAATACCGAAGTGAGGATTTCGGCTCACGAGCTGTTTCATCAGCAGAACTTTTATAGGGCTGAGGGGGCGACCTTGCAAGCCATTGATAGAATGGAGGCGTCAGAAAATCCCGAAACAGAGGACCCCCCCCTCGACTGGATGACGCAAACCACGGCGAATTCGGATAACCTGCTCGAGAGTGGCAACCTTTTCAGTAGCAACTTTTGGGAAAACGGATCCGGTGATGCAACTCCCGAGGCGTCCGCTTTCCCAGATACGGGTTTTGTCGCGGTTGCCGAGGGAATTGTTGAAGGAGAATCTCTGGATATGGGCAGCACCAAGATACACAGTTACAAAATTGTTGGTCACTCTGAACGTCCCAACAAGGGCTCCGTGACTATCGAAGTCGGATATTTAAAAGCATTTTAATAAGGAGCATTCTTATGAATATATTCCACTGCAATCCTAAAACAGTCAGCAATCCGGAAGGATCTTCTTTATCTTCGAGCTGCGGTTTTTTGCGGCGAAGGTTTCCAGCGCTAATGGTGTTGGCCGTCTTGTTTGTACTTGCAGCCGGCATGGGCATCGGGGTGAATCAAGTTTATGCCGAAATTGAAACAGCCTATGTTTCCGCGGACGAAGATGATGCCGAGGAAACCTCCGCTGGTTCAATCAACCTCACCAGTTCCGATCTGGAACTGATCCGGACAGGCGATCAGACGCATGTGGGCATGCGGTTTGCGGATATCGACATTCCCCGGGGTGCCGACATCATCAGCGCCTATATTGAGTTTTCCACCGATGAAGTCGGCCCATACGAAGACACCAGCCTTACGATTTACGGCCAGGCCCACAATAATGCCGTGTCATTCAGCGCTACCAACTACGATATCAGTCACCGGGCACCCACCAATGCATCCGTTGCCTGGGATATTGTTGACCAGTGGGACACCGCACATGTAAAACACCAAACACCGGACCTTACTTTGATTATTCAGGAAATAGTGGATCGAGGCGGCTGGGAGAGTGGCAATGCCCTGGTCATCATTGTTACGGGTGAGGGCAAAAGGGTTGCGGAATCCTATGACGGTGCCGATGGCCACGGCGATACAACCCTTGCCCCAAAGCTTGTCGTCGAATATACGGGTGGCGGCGACAAAGGAGGCACCTGTAGAATCTATTACCGCGACAAAAAACAGACTGTGTCAGGCAGCACGACCAGCCTGTCGGCGGTCGCACCTACCGTGCAGGAAGGCGATTTGATGATCGCCACGGTGGCCTTCGGCAACGGTGACGCCGTTCTCAGTGCCCCGGCCGGCTGGACAGCGATCGAGCCGTCCTCACCCGGTGTTGAAGCGATGCGCACGAGCGCTTGGTATAGGGTGGCCGGATCAAGCGAACCCTCAACCTATACGTTCAGCGCCAGCGGTTCCGCTGATGAGATGTTCGTTGATATCGCAACCTTTTACAGCTCGGCGGGTTCCGAAGTGCTCGGATGGGATTTGGAAGATTCGTCCTACGCATATTCGGATGTCGAAGAAAAGGTCATCAATTCGCGCCAGGTTGAATGCGTCGACAAGAGTCTGCTTTATTTTGCCGGATCATATGATACCGCCGCAGACGTGACCAGCCCACCCAACGGCATGACGATGATAGCCGAGCAGAAGCAAACGCTTCTTTCGCTGGCGACTTACTACCAGATGCGTGACGCCGGAAAGGATGTGACCAAAACCATCGAATGGGCCGATCCGGCAGATTTTTTATCCGCCATTGCCGCGGTGTTCAGCTGTCAAAGCACGACCGAGTGGACCATTACCGCCACTGCGGGTGCCAACGGCAGCATTTCACCATCCGGCGATACAAGCGTGGTGCATGAGGGGAGCATAACGTTTTCCATCATACCCAATAGCGGCTATCAGATATTGGATGTCGTGGATAACACCAAATCCAAAGGGGCGGTCGCCTCTTACACCATCGACCCTGTTAAAGAAGATCATACCCTAGAAGCCAGTTTCGTTGCCACAGGTTATTATGTAATTACGACGAACCCCGGTTCCAACGGAAGAATTTTGCCTGCGGGACCGGTGGCGGTAGCGCCCGGAGCCAATCAGGAATTTACGATCGTCCCGGATGATGGTTATGTCGTAGACGAAGTTACAGTAGGTACTAAAAAGAAGGGTGCGATCACCTTTTATACTTTCACAGATGTCAGCCAGGACGATAGCATCGCAGCCACATTCAAAGTGGATGTGGCAGACCCGCCGGATGATAGCTGTGTCGAAATTGCGGATGTTCCGCTGGATGCCCGCTTTGAGTCCGCTCCGCCCAATATTCTCATTGCCCTGGATGACTCCGGCAGTATGAGTTTTGAGATTCTGGTGCCGGGGGCCTATGATGGAAGGTATCTGAACTGGCATGACTATCTTTTTGATAATCCCTGCGGGGATAAGTTCGGCAGCACGCCCGGGTGTCACGAATATGAGCGCTATGACAAGGATCTGGGGTCTAGTATATTGACACGCGGGGAAGGTCGCCGGCACTGGAAAACCCAGTGGGCCGGATTTAATAAGGTGTACTACGATCCTACAATTGACTATGAGCCCTGGCCCCTGGTCTCGGGCAAGATGGACAATGCGGATAAAGATAATCCGCGGTCACACCCGCTGTATGACTCGCCCCGCTTTGATCTGAGCAGCAGCTATGAAATACTTAACATTTCGGCCGGCACAGTCATTGTGGACAACGAAGACGCGGGGGATGTCTTCTCTTCGACCGGACCCTGGGAGTTTTACAACGATCCCCAAGACTGGGGGGAGGGTTACTTATCTGCCATCGCTGAAAATGAGCACTACACCGCCACCTGGGCGCCCTACCTTCTGGGGGGACAATATGAAGTCTGGGTCCATTATGTTGCCGCTGATTGGCGCGACGAAAAAGTGCCCTATAAGATCACCCATGCCGGGGGTGTCGACATCAAAGAGGTCGATCAGCGGAGCGGTGGCGGCGAGTGGATAAAATTGGGCGACTATACGTTTAACACCGGCAAGGCCGATGTCACCCTTGATCATACTGTTTTGGATAACAATCATGATCGGGCTTGCGCCGACGCCGTGAAATTTGTGCCCAAGGATATCGCTTCCATAGACATAGATATCCCGCGCGCGCATTATTATGTCGAATCGCAAACGGAAAACAAACCCTACCTGGTAGTAGTGGACGCTGGCGCCATCACCTATTACGAGTTCACGGACAGCAATCAAGATAATGTCGTTGACCCGGGTGAATTGCTCATTTCCGTCAGTCCGCCTGCCGATGTCAGGACCGGGCGCAGCTATGTAGAAGAGCGCCAGAAC
>JASFGM010000255.1:0-5196 GCA_050123755.1 Desulfobacterales bacterium | reverse complement strand
GTATGGCATCAATATTTTGACTCAACTGATGGCTTCGGAGCATTAATTTGATCGTGAGCGTTTGATTCTGCATGTAAAGTTCCTTTTTCTGAAATGTTTCCTATAAAAATTGGAAGTCAATTTTATCGGACCAGCACGGGTATTTCGGCTAACGTGCCAAAGTTTGGCCCGCCGGTAATTCCTTTTGGTATATTGGGATCACAGCTTTTAAGAAAATATATTGATTTTGCATTGTATTCTGCTAAATTCCCGTCTTTATCGAATAAACTAAAATGCTTTGCAAAATCTTCCCATACACATTTATCCGGGTTTTCACCGGGGCTGCAGGTAACTTCTGCCGGATCCCATCCTGCAGCCAATTTCGGATCTTCTGACGTAATGCCTTTCTTTTTTACCGGTAAGTTTTTATAATTGGGCTGCTGAGTTACGTGAACAATAACCACTTCAACTGCGCCAACAAGCGGCGCACAGGTTGTCGGATCTTCTGCACAGTCGATAACCGGCAGAGTCAAACGCATGTAACTATCCTCTTCTCCTTTCCAGCAGTTGTAAAAGGCGTTAAAAGCAGAATCAATTTGTCCGTTGTTTACCGTCAGACTGTAGCCGTACCGGAGCGAATCATGATCCACGCCACTATTGCTCTTAATTGCAGTACATTCGACCAGCGGTTTGACCTCAGACGCATTGGTTCCGCTGGAACATAGATCCATAGCCGGCGATACACTGGTATCTATATTCTGTTCCAGGCTTGTCCACATGCCAGTTTCTTCGTCTGATTTGCCCGCGGCATCATTGATAAACCGGCCCTGGCTGCAATTATACTCACAAGTCTCAGGATCGTCTGGATCCGTGCATGTCTCAATTGACTGTCTGCAGATGGCGATGGGCGCATTGGCGGTTGCCTCTTTGAGTGTTCCGGCAAACCCAATATAGGCAACGGCCTCTGCGAACCCATCGAAGCTCTCATAACCGAATATGCGCGCAAACCATGAGGCGATGGGGGTGTTTTCACGCCGGGTTTGCACCCGCACGGCATTGATAAAGTTCGGGTTTTCATCCAGCTCCTCTGTCGATACGCCCCATAAAGCCACAGGTGCGGTAGAATCATTCGGCGTAAACCCGCGGGGAAGACTGCCCAGACCAAAACTCCAGTGCCCTCTTTGCACGTCGCCTTCGTTGCCAGCGCTCCAGTTGACCTCCACCGGGAATTGTTCACTGAAGTTGGCCGTCGCCGCATCATGGCCAACCTGGTTGGCGTTTGTGTTGACGGATGTGCCGTCATCGGTATACAACTCGGCGGCCCCGGCTAGTGCTCCTGCATCAGCCGCATTTTGAAGCTCGTTGCGCGCTACAACCAGGTGGCTGACATCTATGGACAAGGCAACCAGACCGACCAACATTACCAGGCACACGGCAACCAGGACGGCGCTGATCCCCCGCTGATTGTTAAGTATTGAAAAAATGCCTTTTGCAATCATCATTTTTCGTTTCCTGTTGGGGTTATTCACATCTCATGCGGGTAACAGCCGATACGTCAATGCTGCCGGGTAGCCCACCGGAAAAAAAGGTGGTCAGAAAATCTGGTATCAGCAGAAAATCATACCGGTAAGCAACATTGACGACGAGCTCATTTCCGTGATTCGCACATTCACCGCTCGGCACGGTGGTGACAGCACCCGGACTGCTGCCAAAGCTGACCAGCAGGCCCCCGCAGTAATTATCGACGACACTTTGTATCTCGGCAACGGTTACCGGCGGATCGCGGTAGACAATTCCCGCTCGAGCCGCTTCGCGGCTGGCATTGGTAACCATGGCTTTGTTGTAAAACACGAGACCAAATTCGATAATTCCGAAAATAAACACCATCAGTAAAGGCAAAACAATGGCAAATTCAACGGCCGATGTTCCCCTTTGATTGTTTAAATGTGCTTTCACGGTAGCTCCTTTTTAGATCTAATCATTATTGCAACTGGAGTATGGTTGTGCTTTGGGTTTGTTCGGTCTCTTTAAAACTTTTCTGATATTTGTCAACGTTGTGGTTGGATGCATTTCCATCCAGCCCCAGAACCGAATCGAGGTTTTTCCCAGCTTCAGGATCGACCATCTGCATGTAGCGCATACTTTCAAATGATCTACCCCAGTTTCTTTCTAAAAGGCTCTGTTCGGGAGCCGGTGTGGTTCCGCTGCAACTCAGCACAACCGCCATGACAGTTATGATAGCAATTAAAGTTAGGCATCGGGTCAACATTTTTTCCTCCCCTGTCGGGTATATATGAATAATTGTGATTCTTGCTTCTTCCAACAGCGCAAAGCGCTCCTCTTACCTTAATCCTCTTCAGGCATGGAATGGCCGAATTCGCCATCCAGATTGCCGCTGGCGGTAACGGGCAGGTTCTTCTCACTTCCCTCGATCTTGCCAAAAAGATAAAACTCCGTGGCACTGGGCTCGACGTAGAAATCAGTCGGCAAAGATACTTTGGCCACGTCAAGGGGTTTGACCAGGTGAGGGGTAACAACAATGACTAGCTCCGTTTTCCGCTTTATAAAGGCTTTGCTCTGAAACAGCGTCCCTATTATCGGGATATCTCCCAGTAACGGGAATTTTTGGACATCCGTTAAAACGCTTTCTCGAAGCAGGCCGGCGATGGCAAAGCTTTGCCCGTCACCCAGCTCCACCGTGGTGGAAGCGCGCCGGGTGGTGATGCCCGGAGTCACAAAACCTTCAATGACCGCAGCAGTTGAAAAATCGAGCTCAGAAACTTCCGGAGTGACTTGAATGCTGATCTTATTTTTGGTCAAAACCTTCGGCTCAAAAATAAGGCCGACACCAAACGGCTTGTATTCGATTGCTACCGTGCCCAGACCCTGGGGAACCGGAACGGGAAATTCACCGCCTGCCAGAAAGTTGGCGGATTGTCCACTCATCGTGATCAAGGTCGGTTCGGCTAAAATCTTGAGCAGACCATCCTCATTTAACGCATCCATGAAGCCCGTCCAGGTTACATCCCCGGTATCGAAGCGAAAAAGCGAATTAACCGCCGGCCCGGCCAAAAGCGACCCGACCGCCGGGATACCTTCATCCAGCGCCGCCAGCCCGCCCAGCAAACTGACGGCAAACTGATCCCCTTTTTGCGCCGCAAAGTTAATGCCCAGTCGCCGGGTTAAGCTACGCGACATCTCGGCGATGCGAACCTCCAGCATAACCTGATGCACACCTCCGACCTGGACAAGATTATTGACTTTGTCCTCCGGCGCATAGGATTTCGCCAGAGCCACAGCCTGGGACAAATTGACCGCATTTGAGACTTTTCCCGAGAGCGTAATGGAGTCATTGGTGCCTATAACTTGAAGCGCTTGTTCCTCGGGCAAAATTTCATGCATTTGCTGCTTTAAACGCGACAGATCATAGGCCACTTCGAGATCATAGATGGCAACTAATTTTTTATTCTGCCACAATGTTAGATTGGTAGATCCCGCCGCTTTGCCGGTAATGTAGATTTCATTGGCAGACAGAATCAGAAAATCGGCAATTTCGGGAGCAGCAACAGATACCCGGCTGACTGGCGCCGTGCTTCGCAGAACGATTGACTTGCCGGAAACCAGCGTAAGTTTTTCGGTCTCAAGCGTTTGCAGTTCAACGGCTTCGCTTGCTAGTGATAGCTTTAGACAAATCACCAACACCAGCATAAGAACCAGCGCGCCGGATTTAATCTTTCTGTATCGGGTTAAAAAAGCCATAAGTATTATACCTCCCACGTGCAGTGTTTAGAGCTTGAATTTCTTTTTTTCAATTTTAGTTCCTTTGATGATTTCCACCGTCACCGATCCCCTGGGAACCCATCTTTTCCTTTTTTTAGCGGAATTTCTGCTAACATGCTTGCGATCTTTTTTGGGTTTTGAATTGACTACATTTTTTGGGGCGATATTCTGCCGATCAGACCACCTTTGATAAGCAAGCAGTTCGGGAACGGTGACGCCTTTGGTCAAAAGATCCTCCGAGTCGACCACACCTCTCAATGCAAATTGAAGCCTTCCCTCGGAAGCGGCCAGCGCAACTTTTTCGGCCTGTTTGGGAGTGACCTCCAGGGTGTAAACATCCACAGGCATGGGTTCGCCTTTATCATTCTTCTCAATTTGAGTGCCCGTTGCCAGCACAGCTGTATTTTCCAAGAATATCTTCGATTTTATTTTCTTTGTTTTGGGCTCCTCGACTGTGACGATCACATCCACCCGATTTCCCGGGTTGATGAAGCCGGATATCCCGATCACCTTGTCTCCTTTAACGGCAATGGCGCGCATACCAGGTTTCAAGACAGCCGATACACCGCCGGTCTTCACGCTGTTCGGCGCCAATTTGGCTTCTGTGATCGGTTCGTTTAATTTAAGCGGAGCAACAAGCACCCGGTCTTTTAGATCAGCGGTGCTGGAAAAATATCCAACCGGCAGGCTTTCCTTGAGGTAAGGTGCCATTTTAATCATCTCCGGTTTGAGTTTGGTGCCCCATGACAAATTTCCTGCTGAAACGACAATCGGGGCGGCCTCCACTTTTTCGACCTGAACAATTTCTTTAGGTCCTCTTTGACGTTCGATCCACTTATACAAAAATACGGTGCCTGCGATGGCGATCATCAGTGAAATTGCTATGGGAACCAGTGTTTTCCATTTTCCCATTTTGGGCCTCCTTAAAGTTGATTAAATTTTATATCCTGATTGATGTAAAAACATATATAAACCCGTTCCGAGTGCTATCGCCAACCCGTAGCAAAGCTTGGGCCGGTTTTGCGCATTTTGAATCGGATCCGGAATGTATTTTCGGGTTAAGATAAGCGTCCAAAAAGTCGTTAACTGCCTTCTAAAAAAACCAGCAAAATGGGCTCGATGCGCCAGAATTAATCCCAGAGCGTAAATCCCACCGACCAATGCGATGCACAGCGTTGCATAAAACACACCTTTCGCTCCGATCACCGCGCCGACAGCGCCCATGAGTTTGGCGTCTCCGGCCCCCATACCGCCCATAAGATAAGGCACCAGAAAAATACCGATGCCGACCGCCAGACCTGCCAGACTGAACAACAGACCATCGGCACCTCTCGTGATCCCGTGATATGAAAGGGCGATAACCATGCTCGGATAAGTGATCAGATTGGGGATTCTTTGTTTGTTGAAGTCAATACCGGCAGACACAATTAAAATCCC
>JASFGM010000254.1:0-5196 GCA_050123755.1 Desulfobacterales bacterium | reverse complement strand
CGAGGATCCCCCTTCGGATAGAGGGGTCAATAGCGCGGTCAAATCTTGAATAGTGAATAACTGCTGATCTTTTGGTTTTGATTACATAGTGGGCGAATATGGCAAGTGCCTGACCAATTGAATAGGAAGGGGCCTTTTTTTATAAGGGCCTGAAAGCTTCCACTAGGCCCATCATTGCCTCACCTTCCTGAATCAAAGTGACCTTTTCGAAGCCTGCCGCCGTCAGACCGGTTTTAATCTCATCATAGGTATAGGTGCCGCCCCCGGGGGTTCCGACCAACATGTTTACGGCAAACAGGGCCCCGGATTTAGGGGTGTTCCGATCCGGTTTCATGACATGGTCCCGAATCACGATGCGGCCGCCCGGAACGAGGGCGTCAAATATTTTTTTATACAAATCCACGTTTTGTTCTAAGCTGTTCATGTGGATGATCGCCGAGACCAGCGCAAGGTCATGACCCGCAGGCAGGTCGTCCGCATAAAAATTTCCGGCCACTATCTTCACACGATCCATCAATCCCGCATTTGTGATGCGCGCTCGGCCCATGCTCACAACATCGGGCAGGTCAAAAAGCGTGGCGGACATTTCAGGAGAGGCTTCCAGAAAAGCGATGGTATACGTGCCCGAGCCGCCGCCGACATCGATCAACTGTTGCGCCGTACCGGGATTGATCGCTTGAACGATTTTCGGCGCGTGCTGACTTCCGACGACGTGCATGGCGCCGATGAATGCTTTTTTTTCCTCGGGATCCTCAAAGAGGGTGCCATTGCTTTCCACACCACCTGTTTCGGTGACAATATGCGTTAAATTTGACCAGCGCTGCCAGAGGGTGGCCGCATGACGGATCATCGGCAGGACGGTCCGGGGGGAATCCGAACGCAGAAGGGGCAGCAGTTCAGAGTCTGTCCGGTAAAGCCCATCCTTCTTGACCAACAGGCCCATGGCGGTCAGCGCATCCAGAAAGACTGTTAGGGGGCGTTCATGCCAGCCTTGCTTTTCGGCCAGATCCATGCTCGAGGCAGGTTCTGCCAGGCGCGTGAAGATATCAATTTCCGCGCCGGTTAAAAGGAGACGGCATTCCATAAAATTTCGCGACAGGGCCAGGATTCCCTGGGGATTGGAAGGGGTCTTCATAGCATCTTTCTCCAGAGTGTCGATTTTTAATTTTCGATAATTGCATGCCGGGGCATCATTTGCATAGTTGACGATAAGATAAAATAAGAAAGGGGTCAATCTTGAATAGTGAATTTGAATTGACCTTTGGCATCTGTTATCGCGCGGCAACCCGCGCGGCGACATTTCCTGTGGGATGAGGTTCTCGTCGTGGGCAGTGAGTCGGGCAGGTACAATTCACAATTCAAGATTTTACCCCATCTTCAATCCGGTGCGTCCCCGGAACACCCGCATTAAAATAGGTTAATAAAACAGACGCATCCATATTTCCTTTGCTTTCGCCTTGAAAGCGCAAATTGAGTAGTTAAATTACATAATTGGTATTTAAATGGTGCCCATGCGCGGATCGTTCAGGCGGGCGTGGTGCCGATGAAGACTGCGGCGGCGACATTTGATTCAAATCCGGGTTCGCCCATTAAAGGGCGCTTCTAACTGCGGGTAAAGGAGGACTGCATGAAGGAAAATAACAGGGTAAGTGCACTGTTGCTGGGCGTATTCATATTTTTAGGATTAACCTGCCTGGGGTACTTACTTGGAAAATCCGCAATTAAGTTCAAAGAGTACGAGCGCAGCGTCACGGTAAAAGGGTTGTCCGAACAGGAATATGACGCGGATATTGTCATATGGCCGATCCAGTTTACGCAAGCCGACAACGATTTAGAGGATCTTTATAGCGCGGTTGAAGTCAACACCTTAAAAATCAGGAATTTTCTGGAAAAAAATGGCATAAGACCAGAAGAAATATCGGTGGCTTCTCCGGCGATAACCGATAAATCGGCCCAACAATACGCTGCCAATGTGCGACCGGAGTTTCGTTACACGGCAATTCAAACGGTTACGGTTTATTCCAAGAGGATCGGCACTGTGCGCGGGATAATGAGCTCGCTATCCGACCTGGGAAAAGAGGGCATCGTTTTTACCGGCGGAAACTACCCGTCCCAAACCGAGTACCTTTTTACAAGGCTAAATGAAATCAAACCGCAAATGATAGAAGAAGCAACCCGACAGGCCCGGGAGGTCGCTGAAAAGTTTGCTGCAGATTCCCGGAGCACACTGGGTAAAATAAAAAGGGCCTCACAGGGCCAGTTCAGCATAAAGGACAGGGACAAAAACAATCCGCATATCAAGAAAATTCGCGTGGTATCAACGGTTGAGTACTACCTGTCGGATTAAAGGTAAATGCAAGGCCCCTTGGAAAAAAAGGAAGATCCAATTCACAAATGATCATTTAAGGCTTTAACCGAGGTCAATACGAATCATAAGCCAACCCCTGACGGCAGGCCTTATTCTCCAGCCGTTCGGCCATATCCACGTTAAAGAATTCCGCAACCGGCTGCAGGATCTCAGGAGATTCCGTTTGCACCTTGCGCACGGCATCCAGAACGGTTTGCAATCCGTTTGGAGTCATTTTACCCAGCGGCTGCCGGCATCCCCCGGAAGGCATTCCTAAAAGCGACATCAAGGTTTTATAGGCCAGCGGATTTCGTGCCCGGCAGGACACCTCACCATAAGGTGTGTTTTCCGTTGTTTTTACCGTTACCAGATTGAAAAGGGGCTCCAGTTTCTGCATCAGGGCTTTGGCTTCGGATTGGTTACCATCATTTAGCAATTGAACCATTTCCGTTATGGCTTTTGGGGCCACGTTGGACGCCACCGAGATAACCCCGGCCGCATTTATCCGGGGATCGATCATCATATCGTAAGTCATGCCGTCATCGCCCGATAAGATCATATAATCAGGTCCGCAGCATTCCCGGGTGCGTTGCATGTTTTCAATACTGGCTGTGGCTTCTTTTACCGTGCTGACATTGGGACACTCCTTATACAGCAGTGCCAGGTCTTCGGGTAATAATTGGGTTCCCGTTCGGCCCGGAATGACATAGGGGATGACGTCAAGATCTTTGAACGCTCCGGCAATCGGCGCAATATATTCTTTTCGAATTTCTATCGAGCTGGGACCGTTGTAATAGGGTTCGACCAGCAATATAGCATTGGCGCCGATTTCGGCCGCATGTTTGGTGGCCGCGAGCGATTCCGCCGTATTGTTGCTCCCGGTGCCGGCGATGCACAAACATTTGCCTTTGGCCTTTGCAGCGATTGTTTCGGTTACTTTATTGTGTTCATCCCATGTAAGCACCGGGCTTTCCCCGGTGGTTCCGACAGCCAGAATGCCCGTAATGCCGTTTTGAATCTGGAAATCTACCAGTTGTTCCAGACCCTGGTAGTCTACGGCGTTTTCTTTAAAAGGCGTGATGATTGCGGTATAACATCCTGCTTTCATGATTACCCCCTTTACCACGAGCACATTTTGCTTGTGCTATATCCTTACCCGGACCAGCCGGAACAAATTGCCACAAAGGCACCAAGACACAAAGCGAAACGCATTACTTTTTGGTTACTGTTCACCTTGGTGTCTTGGTGGCGTAAATGTTTTACCGTTAGGATATAAAAACGGTAGTTAAAAGGCAATATGATGTCAAGAAAAAAGATGGGTATGGCGGAGAGAGCTTGAAAAAGTCGCACTTATCTTATAATAACATGGAACTGGTTTTAAAATATTTTATGAATAGGTCTTCTTGCAAAAGGAATGCATATCATGACAAAAGCTAAAAACGCAGATGAATTTATTGCCCAGCAAAGGCAGGCCATTGCTCAAAATCCGGAATGCGGTAATTCTCATTACAACCTTGGTATCGCCTTGATGGGGCAAAAAAAATATGATGAAGCCGAAAAACACCTCCATGAAGCCATTGAATGCAGCCCCGGTTTGGCGGAAGCCTATGTGGCCATCGGTGGGATATATTTGCAGCGCGGCGATATTGATAGCTGCCTGAAGTATAATCAATCGGCGGTTAAAACCAGGCCCGGTTTTTCCGAGGGCTGGGGAAACATCGGATTTATAGAGCTGCAAAAGGGCAATATCGACGAAGCCATTAAGGCGCTTGAGAAAGCGACAACCTTTAATTTCAGATATGTTCAGGCCTTTGTCAACTTGGCGAATGCTTATTTAATAAAGGGCAGAATTGATGACAGCATTGAAACCAACCTCAAAGCGCTGAAGCTTCATCCGGAATTTGGCCCGGCCCACAATAATCTGGCCATCGCCTATCTTGAAAAAGGGGAACATCAAGCGGCCATCGAACACTGTGAAAAGGCGGTGGCGTCAGGGTACGACGTCCCGCCCGAGATATTAAAAGAGATCGAAGAACTCAAGGAATCAGAAAACAGAGGACAGAAAACAGAGGACAGACGATGGAAGACAAAAAGTTAAAATTCATTCGTCTTTTTCTGTCATCTGACTTCTGACCTCTGTTCTCTGCAAAAAAAATGCCTCGCATTTTTTTTCATATATCCCCTTCCAAAGAACGCGTCACCGAAGACAGCCTGATATGGCATGAGCCCATACCCTTGAGGCTCGATGCCCTGATGAAGCATGATGGGGAATCTTTAAGCCACGCAGCTTATTTTCGGGCGGCACAGCGCTTTCTTGAAGCCAATTCCTTTGAAGTTATAACCCGGGCAGTTTCCCGACAGCTTAATCGAGATGTGAAAGCGCCGGACATCGAGGAAATCCGTGTTTGCCTTGAAAAACACGGTGAATTTTATCATCCCGCCCGAATCGAAACCGTCGTTTATCAGAAGCAACTTTCCTTTGTACTCAATGTGGCCATTTCTGAAAGCGGCCGGCGCTTCATCGAAAAGGAATTTCAGCTCTTAAATCGACTGAATACCGAGCAGCCGCTGCACTATTTGCCGCAGACGTACGGGTTCGGTCGGACTGCCGGCTCGAACGGGCAAAATTTTGCGATGTTTTTGGGCCAATGGTTTGATGGGTACCATGAATTCCATATTTCAACAGACCCGGTCGATCAAAAGCCCAAAATCATGGTGTGGGATGACGCCCGGGGCAGATTTTTTCTTGCGGCCGAACAGACCAAAACCCTATATGCTCAGGTTGCTAAAATTCTAACCGGTTACTATAACCTGGAGTCTTTTGAGCAGATCTTTTCCTGGCACCATGC
>JASFGM010000253.1:0-5202 GCA_050123755.1 Desulfobacterales bacterium | reverse complement strand
ACGTTCTTTAGTTTTTTGCCGCACGCTTCAGAGCAAACTAAAAACATGCCGTCTTTACCGTCACTTTTGGCTTCCGATCCTTGACCGGTTACCATCATATAAACGGATTTTTCTTCTGATACCAGGCCGATCTGAATGCAATGGCCTTCATATTCAGATAAGTCGACATTCGGCATTAGCTTGGCGCCAAAACCAAAGACTTCCATATGTTCGGTGATATGGCTTTCGCACCAGGCACATTTACTCAGGGCTTCGTTATCCGGGATGATGCTGAATTCCATGACAACCTCTTATGTTTTAGACGGGTCCAGGCAATTTGCCAGAATAAGGGGAAGATCAACCGTATAGCTTTATCGAGATTTCCCCGGCCACAAGAAAAACGATGATAGTTGGTAAATCAGAGTGAAAATCGGCAGGGTTTGCAAGCCGGGATTTTACCCGGATCCCGCCTGTCCGGAAACTACAGGTTTCAAACCGATTTAACAAGGGTTTTTAGAGGATAACATGGTTGGGTCCGATTGCGGGGTTACAACGGGGCCTTCTTTTTTGCGGCCATAAGGGCGCTGACCACCCTTTTCATCATGGCGGCATCTTTGTGAGGCTGGGGCGACTCGTTTATGAGGGTCACATTCGCATTGCGTTTTATCAGGGCTTCGGCCAGGGGTTCAAAGCGTTTTTTGGTTGTCTTGAGATGCTTGCGCTCGCCTTTCTGCCCGTAGGCAATACCGGAAAAATGGGCATGAAACGATTTCGGCAGTTTTTTTAAGATCCGGGTATAATCAATGTCGCCCTGCTGCCGGGCATACAGATGGGCAAAGTCAACACAGATGCCGCAACCGGTTTCCTGCATTAATTTCAACAGCTCATCCACCGAGCCGAACTGCGAGGGTTTGCCGGTAATTTCAGGACATAATTTTACCTTCCATTTTTTCTTGGAGATTTGTCCCTGGATTTCGACAATGGCTTTTTTGATCAAACCATAGGTCCGGGCGGCGGTCTTTTTCTGATAAAAGCCGGCATGAAAGACCACATTGCCTGCGCCCAGGGCGGCGGCTCTTTCGCAGGAAGCCAGGATGCGCTTTTTGCTGGCAACGATCTTTTCTTTCTCATCCGATGCCAGATTAATGTAATAGGGCGCGTGCACCGACAGGACGATTCCTTTTTCCCTGGCCAGGGCACCCAATTCGCGGGCGTCATCCATGGACATCCGTACCCCGTAAGTAAACTCGACTTCCATGCAATCCAGCTTCATGCGGGCCACCTTGTGAATGCCCTTCAGATTGCCCAACCCGCCGGATCCCGCTGGTCCTATTTTTATCATTTTCTATTTCGATATTTTTTTTCACCGCAGAGACGCTGAGAGCGCAGAGAGTTTTTTTCTTATTTCTTTTCGGTGAGAGGCCGAAAAGAAATAAACTTAAACCCTACGTGTGACTGAGTAATTTAATACCATTGAATCATATGGCTAAACCAAATGACATGCTTTGGTATACACATGTTACTTTAAAGTGATTAATCCTGCCGCACAGCGGCTGAGGATTTTCATTTGTCGGCGTCTCAGCGACAAATGAAAAAAATAGACCCTCTGCGGACTCTGCGCCTCTGCGGTGAGATATAGTTAAATCAGGAAGCGGCTCTCAAGGTTGCTGACGTATCCGCAGAGGGCTTTGCCGGCATCAACATCTGCGGCTCGAAGTTCAGGGTTGCAAAGTAGTCCTCAATGGTTTCCGCGCGTCTGATCAGCTCCAGCGAGCCGTTGGTGCGCAGCAGCAATTCTTTGGGGCGCAGCCTGCCGTTGTAATTAAATCCCATGGAATGACCGTGCGCACCGGTATCGTGAATCAATAATCTATCGCCATCCTGGATCTCGGGAAGAAGCCGCTGGATGGCAAATTTGTCATTATTTTCACACAGGGACCCGACAACATCCACCTTCTCAAGGTGTTGCGTTGGATGTTTTGCGATGACGGTAATGTGATGGTAGGCACCGTAGATGGCCGGCCGCATTAAGGCAGACATGCAGGCATCCACCCCAATATATTTTCGATAGATATCTTTCTGATTGATGGCGGTGGTAACCAGTACCCCGTGAGGCCCGGTCATGTAACGCCCGCTTTCGACATAGAACCGCGGCAGAAAGCCGTTTCGTTTTTTGAAATCTAAAAAAAGATCGGATATTTCATCAGCCATTGAATCGATATCAAGGGGCGCCTGTCCAGGTTGATAAGGAATACCCAGTCCGCCGCCGAGGTTGATGAAATCAAACTCGATATTCAGCGCTTCTGAAACCCACTCCACCACTTCCAGAAGCATCGCCGCGGTTTCAACCATATACGCGTAGCTCAGCTCATTGGATACCAGCATGGTGTGCAGCCCGAATCGACGGGCTCCCAGGGCCCGCGCAATTTTATATGCACCTGGGATCTGCTCGTGGGCCACCCCGTATTTCGACTCCACCGGATCGCCGATAATTCTGTTTCCGGTTCTGCGGGGACCGGGGTTGTAGCGGAAACTGATGGTCTCCGGCATCTGCGGTACCTTTTGAATCAAAGACACATCATCTAAATTTAAAATACAGCCGCCATCGGCCGCAGCCGCATGAAATTCATCCGCGGTGGTATTGTTGGAAGAAAACACAATATCTTCACCGCAGGCGCCGATTTGGCGGCTAAGCATCAGTTCCGGAATGGAACTGCAGTCAAACCCGCATCCTAAATCTTGCATGATCTGGAGGATGCGTGGATTGGGTAAGGCCTTGACGGCATAATATTCCCGGAATCCGTTCAAACGCGAGAATGCATTTATGAAATTCTGCCCGGTTTCGCGGATACCGCTTTCGTCATAGATGTGAAAGGGCGTTCCAAAATGCGCAACAATTTCATCCAGTATCGGCAAGAGTCTATTCTCAAATGAATTCGACATCGGCATCGGTCGATTTTCCTTTCAGGTCCGCAGATTACGCAGATTATCGCAGATTGAGTCGGTTGATGAAATTAAAGTTAAATGGTTAAAATGATATAAATCCTTTGACCAATTGACTATTCAACTAATCAACTATTTAACCGCTAAAAATCTCTAAAGAGATTTTTAACTGAGCGCCAGCTTGATTCTCTGCATTGCTTCTTGAACATTTTCATAGTTATTAAATGCGCTGATGCGAATGAACCCTTCGCCGCATTTGCCAAAACCGGCACCCGGCGTGCAGACCACACCCGCTTTTTCCAGGAGCAGGTCAAAAAATTGCCAGGAATCGGTTTTCCCATAAATCCAGATATAGGGAGAATTTTCTCCACCCGCACATTCATAACCGAGGGCTTCCATTTCCGTTCGGATCAGCGCCGCGTTTTTAAGATAATATTCAATCAGGGCCTTTACCTGATCGCGGCCCGCTTCACCGTAGATCGCCTCAGCGGCTCGCTGGACCGGATAGGAAACTGCATTGAATTTGGTGGACTGACGCCGAAACCATAAATCATGGAGGGGATGGGCCTCTCCGTTGGCCGTAAAGGCCTTACAGGTTGTCGGCACCACCGTATAGGCACAGCGGGTCCCGGTAAATCCGGCGGTTTTGGAAAAGCTTCTGAACTCGATGGCCACTTCCCGGGCGCCCTCGATCTCAAATATCGATTTCGGCAGATCGGCATCCTGAATAAAGGACACGTAAGCGGCATCATAAAGAATCAGGGCTTTTTTATCTCTGGCAAAATTCACCCAGTTTTGAAGCTGGGATCGGGTGATGGTCGCCCCGGTGGGGTTGTTGGGAAAACACAGGTAAATCAGATCAACCTTTTCTGCCGGCAAGTCCGGAATAAAGCCGTTTTCCCGGGTGCTTTCCAGATAGCGAATGCCCTCATAGCGCCCGTCACCAAACGAACCGGTGCGGCCGGCCATCACACTGGTATCCAGATAGACCGGATACACCGGGTCGGGGATGGCGATATTGATGTCGTTTGCAAAAATTTCCTGGATATTGCTCGTATCACATTTGGACCCGTCGCTGACAAAAACTTCATCAGCTGATATATCGGCACCGCGATCCTGGAAGTCGGCTTTGGCAATCTTTTCCCTTAGAAATTCGTAACCCTGCTCGGGGCCGTATCCCCGAAAGGTGGCATCATCGGCCATTTCATCCACGGCGCGGTGAAAGGCCTCGATGCAGGCTTGCGGCAGGGGCCGGGTGACATCCCCGATGCCCAGCTTGATGATATCTTTGTCCGGATTTGCTTCTTGAAATTCATCTGTCCGTTTCCGAATATCCGAAAACAGATACGACGCCTGTAACTTTAGATAGTTCTCGTTGATCTTAATCATATTTCACCTCTTAATAAATTAATACGACTTTGAAACTTATATTTAGTGACTAAAGTAAAAAGTGATCTAAAGTGCCTAAAGTTAAGGTGTCGCTGCGCTCTGTCTTTTATATAAAATGATAGAATTCCTTAACTTTAGGCACTCTAGTCACTTTAGATCACTCCACACTTATAAAAAATTAGGAACTTGAGTTCACTTTAGGCACTTACAGTTTCAATCGGAATCCTGGCCGTCTCCTTATAGGTCGACAACACAATCGCCGTTTGAGTGGATCGCACCGACGCAATCGCCGCGATTTTATCCCGGATGAGCCGACCGAGATCTTCGGTGTCGGCCGCGCGAACTTTGACAAGGAATGCATCTTCGCCCGCCACGTAATGAACTTCCTGTACCTCGGCTATCTGCGTTAGCTTTTCCCCTATTTTTTTTTCATCGCCAAGCTTTTTTGTTTTAACCCTCACAAAGGCCACCAGACTTTTGGCGAACCGTTTCGGATTGAGCCTGACCTCATATCCGTCGATAAAGCCCTGTTTTTCCAGCTTGCGGATACGCTCCAGCACTGCCGAAGGCGCCATACCCACCTGCCGGGCGACCTCGACATTCGGAATCCGGGCCTTTTCCTGCAATATTTTCAGTATTTTTAAACTAACAGCGTCAATCATTCTCTATTTTTCCTTTTTATCGAATGATTATTCAAATAAATACCGTTTGTCAAGAATTATTTTCTGAAATGTTTTGGCAGCCTGGCACTGGTTTCAGGTGTCGGGTGTCAGGTGTCAGAATTGGCAGGGCTGAAACCTGACACCTGAACACTGACACCTGTTTATCCCTGACGCCCGAAACCATTTAGAAGCGGCCAACGGCCGCCTAACCCATGGTCTGCTTCAACAA
>JASFGM010000252.1:0-5204 GCA_050123755.1 Desulfobacterales bacterium | reverse complement strand
AGACCGCGCGAGTGCCTTCTTTTGGGAAAAGAAAGCGCAAATCCAGGTCCAGAAAATGGGGGCGACGCAGTTTGGCAGCAGGCAGCAGCGCAGCGGTATCCGGTATCCCCTCCGGTTCAAGGAAAATTACCTCTAAAGGCGTAAACGGGTTGGCTGCGGTTAAAATTTTTAGCGTTCTTTTGATGACACCCGTGTCATGGATATTGGAATGGATAATGACTTGATAGGGATTTGTCAGCCGCCCGGCAATAGACGCCAATTCAGTAAGCGGCCGTTCGGAATCCAACTGGAGCTTGGCAGTAAAGTTTTCTTTTCCGATCCTTATGCCAATATCTTTCAACGGGGCCTGGGCGTTTTCATCATTGAGCCGCCAGGAAACATCCAGATCCGGCATGGGATATAAAACAACGTCAAAACGAACTTCGGCATGGTCAAAGGCCAGCAGCAAATCTTCAGCCGAAAATGTGGGGTTTTCAATGAGCGTATACGGCGGCGCTTCTTCAAAACGCAGGCCCAGTTTGTTGCTGTTTAGGCGAAAATCGGTTCCCGGCAGAACCGATAACGGAAAGACCTGAACATCATCCTGCAGATCGTTTTCAGCCACAAATTCAACGGTTCGGCTAAATCCGTGCAGGTCGTCTCCGGGCAATCCCACAATGAGATCGATTGCCGGCACAATACCGCTTTCTTTTACAAGCTTGGCGCCCTCTGCAAATCGCTGGATGTTGGTCGGCCGGTTCATGATTGCCAGCGCCCGCGGGTTGGTACTTTGCAGCCCGATTTCAAACCAGGAAAAACCCGCGGCAGCAAATAGGCCGGCCAATTCCGCATCAATGGCTTCGGCCCGAATTTCACTGATGATGGCCAGTTTGTGGTTTTTGTTCATTCTGCTGATTTTTTTTAACAGGGATTTAAGGCCGGGACGCACATTTAAGGACGGATCCAGCAGGTATAACTCTTTGACATGGTGATCAAGCGCCCATTGAACCCCTTGAAGCAAATGGACTTCATCGACAAAGGACAGCCGATCATTTGATTTATTATAGTAGCAAAACCCACAGTGGTAAGGACAGCCCCGCTGGGTTTCAAGAAGCATCAAATCTTCAATCTCCGGCTCCAGCACATTCAGCAAATAGGGGCTTGGGCTTTTTTTGAATATCGCCCCGGCCGGTTCCATTGAACTTCTTTTTTCCCAGATTGTTGGATCCTGCAGCAGTTTAACAAAGGCGGCTTCGCCTTCGCCGTAAACATAAAAATCGATGTAGCGCGAATCGAGATCTGAATTGTCCGGGGTGATTTCGGGCCCGCCAAAGATAATGCGCGGGCAATAATTTTCTTTTAATTTTTTCGCAAAATAAATGGACCGCGTCAGATTCCAGCAGTAGACCGTAAAGCCCACCACATCCGGCTTGCGGTCAAGGAGGATTTCAATTAAAGCCGCATCGCCAAGATAGGAAGCAATACTTTCCGGCAAAACATCAACCTGCACCTCAGGTACAATTCGGGCTGCCTGTTTAAGACAGGCGGCACCCAGCGGAATATTACCGGTCTGGACACCATAGTTTAAACGCGGAACCGGAAGCTGGAGTAACAAAACATGGGTCATTTCAACAAAAAGCCCCTGTTAAAATAGCCTCGGCGATAGATAAACGCTCGGGCAGGTGCTGGACATGGGCCAGTTCACCCACAACTGATGCATTCACGGCTCTGAGTGTGCGGTTGATGTTATCCAGATCAATGCAGGCATCATCGGGGATGGAAGACATATCTTTGAAGTTGTTGCGGCAATAACCGATCAATGGCTGCCCCTTATAATATGTCAAAAGTGGAAATCCATGGGTTCTGCAGATGACGGGCCTGAAGGCATACATACTGCAGGCCTGATCTTCCAGCAGGGGACAATCCCAGAACGAAGCGGCTGCCGCCCGCTGCCGGATTTTGGCCCCCCTTTCCTCGGACAGATCCTGGATCGCCTTGACCAAAGATAGGGCTTCAATCGGAAATACGGATAAATTACGGCAACCGCAATCGCAGCCCCTGTGACAAGCAATATGACCGGGATATCGGCGCTGGATGCTTTCCAGACGCCGATCTACCCGGGTCAACAGGTTACGATAATTCATTAAACTTTTATTGATGTCGACAGTGCCTTTTAATTTAAACACCATACGCATCTATTTACACCATTCATTGCAGGTATCACAACCCCACTTACCGGATTTTAATTGAGTTTTATAATTCGCTTACATCCTGATAATAATTCCAACTATGGACGCTGGTGGAGTGGCTCGAGGATCAGCAAATCACCGAATACAACCAAATCAATGATCGCTGGGTTGAAATGGAATCTGATACGGGACTTTTATATTGATTGTTAAAAAATGTTGCGGTCCCGCAACGTTTTTTTCTACAACCACTTAGGCCGCAATTCCGCAATTCGGAACATTATTATGAAAAGCGGTATAAAATTCGGGATTGACGGGGTTGAGTTTTTCCTGACAGGTAAATGGCCTTTGTGTTTAAAAAAATAGGCACGTTTTAAAACCATTTTGGCCTCAAACTGAGGCGCTAATCTAAATCCCTCAGCCGCTAGGCTTGCAGGCCGGGGCATCAAATCCGCCGGAACCGGTGGCAATGCCCTGGGGCCGCACACAGCCCGCCGACATGAGTTTTTCGACATCCTCACACTGACATTGCGGACATTTGGGAGACGGGTCATTGGAAGACAACACCAGCTCTTCAAAGCAGTGACAGCAGGACTTACATTGATATTCGTAAATCGGCATCAACAACTCCTTTTATAATTTTACATATTATAGGCTCTGCTCTTCGAATGTCAAGCATTGTAAAATCAGAAGCCCTATCGTAATAATAAACGCACGAAATTTAATTGATTTTCGTGTTTTGGTATTTTCGTGCTTTCGTGATAATTCTTTTGGATCGAATTTTTTTTAAGATTTCAGGACACGATAAAAAAGATTAAATAAAGTTCCCAAGCAATTACAGTGGTAAAGGCGACGATGATATAGGAAAAAAGATGTTGGGTGTGAGTTATCGATCTCTTTCGCAAAACATTTCTAAATAATAACAGAATGATGACGCCTGTACAGGTCAAAAAATACTTTGCCCCCATGAATACAAAGGGGCCGTATTCGATGAAGTAGGACATGACGGGATTAAGCTCCGTTGAACCATTATCGATCAAATACAGCGTTAACAGGGCGTCGAGCACGCTCAGCATCAAAATAGCGACAATGGCCGCAAAAAGGTTTGAACTGTAGCGATCAAAATAAAATGTCCGGTGCCGATCCTCCTTCCGGCGGGCTTTGGCCCGTTTACCGGAAAATAACAGATATCTCCATTGGGGAAACTGGTGGGTACGCCGTTCCTTACCGCTGCGCTTTTCAGTGTATTCGGTGGAATCTGAAACCGCGCTTGAATTGTTTTCAGAATCAAATAAACTGGCCATTTTGATCTTTTCGTAATTAAAATTTAAGCTTCATAAATCAAGTAGAAATTTAACATTTTTTCGGAATTGAGCGAGAACCGCACGAATTTCCGATACGATCATATCGGAATAGATCAGAAAATCATCCCCCTAAAGCCTGTGTAAGTCATCTCTATAATTAGAACAATCGACCGAGCTGTCTTACCAGTATATATCGGCGGTTTTAAGGCAAAACTTTAGAACCTATCTCAGAAATGCGTCTAAGGGCCCAGGCCTGCGTTGTCACGCAAAGCCTGATTCAGCATCGATCTTATTGTATTAAGGTGCATCCTCCCGTGAATTGAAATACTCACGTACTGCGTGTACGCTCCGTTATCAATTCACGGGACGCCTTGCCTGATGAACACATTAATTTATTAAATCAAGATGTGAAATCCCGCTGTTAAGCGGGAAACCCTGATCCACATTTCTGAGATAGGTTCTAATAGAGGTTTTATTGAATTGAGAGACCCGAGTGATTTTGTGTGAAATTCATTTTGCAGCAATCAGGATCAGATTATTGTGCTCGCAAGGCGCTTTGACAGTGCTGCTAATTTAATATAATATGACAGGCTCCTGGATCATCGAGGGGATTAATCCATAAGCATTTATCCGCAGGATATAACAGGGACACAAGATGCAGGAAATCCGTTTTCACGGCCGTGGCGGACAGGGCACTGTTGTGGCCTCGATTCTGCTGGCCAAGGCGTTTTTCAAAGCCGGCTACGATGTTCAAACCTTCCCGCTGTTCGGTGTCGAAAGGAGAGGTGCGCCGGTTGAAGCGTATTTAAGACTGGACAAACAAAAAATCCTGACGCGCAACAATGTCTACACACCGGATCATGTGGTCGTCCAGGATGCCAAGCTGCTTCAAAGTGTGGATGTGACCAGTGGACTTAAACCGGGCGGATGGATTCTGCTGAACAGCCCTAACCCTCCGGAAAGGCGAGACGCATTTTCAGGCTATCGGCTGGCTTTTGTAGATGCCACCCGGATTGCGGTCAAATGTGACCTGGGAACCCGTACGCACCCCATCATTAACACTGCCATGATTGGCGCTTTTGCCCGCATGATGGGTATGCCGCCATTGGATATCATTTCAGAAGCCATTCAAGCGGAAATCATGACCAAACCCCATAATAATATCCAGGCCTCCAAAGAGGCCTATGAGCAGGTCAGTTTGATGGAAAGTGATTGACAGACTGTAAACCGTTTTAAGCTTTATGAAAAATTAGAGCTAATATGACAGATTATAAGATTTTGGATAATAAAATTCCTTTATTTCTGCCGCATTCATCTGCCTCGACAGACCTCAATAAAACCGGCTCCTGGCGCTATGTCCGACCCTTATATGATGAAAAGACCTCACCGTGCGGCGCTGCCTGTCCTGCGGGCGAAGATATCGCGCGCATTGAAATGCTTGTATCCCAGAAATTGATTCCGGAAGCCTGGGAAACGATTTTAGAAGAGAATCCATTCCCAGCGGTATGCGGCCGCGTCTGTTTTCATAACTGCGAAGGCGCCTGTAACCGTGGTCAAATGGATGATCCGGTAGCCATTCACCATCTGGAAAGATTTCTTGGAGACGCGGCGATCAGCAGCGAGAAGACCCCGAAAGTTGAAATCCTTCCCGACAATGGCAAAAAAGTGGCCATTGCCGGTTCGGGCCCGGCGGGCATGGGGGCGGCATACTTTTTAGCGCGTCTGGGATTTGGTT
>JASFGM010000251.1:0-5215 GCA_050123755.1 Desulfobacterales bacterium | reverse complement strand
GAGATAGCTTCTAATTTTCTGAACAATGATGAAAAAACAACACCATATGCAATCCGTTATTTATGATGTTCAGCTCCTTTTTCCCGTGCTTTTCCTGGTGGGAATCGGGATTGTGATGGTATACAGCGCCAGCTCGACACTGGCACTTAAAAAGTTCGGAACCAGCTACTTTTTCTTAAAGAAACAGGCGCTTTTCGCTTTTGCAGGCGTCATCGTGCTCGTTATCAGCCGGCATTTTCCATACAAATATTATCGCATGCTGGCCTATCCCCTGCTGGGCCTGGCCATGACGCTTCTGGCGATCATTCAGTTTACGGACTTCGGGCTAGCTGCCGGCGGTTCAATCCGCTGGATGAAATTGGGCAGTTTTTCGTTTCAGCCCTCTGAATTAGCACGCATCGCATTGGTGATCTATCTGGCTTACTCTATGGAGAAAAAAGAGGAGCAGATTAAAAATTTTTCCATCGGCTTTGTCCCGCATGTATTGGTACTGGGCGTTTTTGCGGCCCTTATTTTTATTCAGCCGGACTTTGGATCCGTGGCTATACTGGGAGCGCTGACCTGGATCATGTTGTTTATCGGGGGCGTCCGTTTTTCACAGCTGTTTGCATCGTTGCTCATTATTATACCGGCTGCGTATCTATTTTTAATTAACGCTGAATATCGGGCAAAGCGTATTTTGGGCTTCCTCAATCCCTGGGAGCACTCGAGCGACGAGGGATATCAGGTCGTACATTCCCTGATGGCATTTGGTAGCGGCGGTCTGTGGGGCACCGGTATCGGCAAGGGTTACCAAAAACTGTTCTATCTTCCGGAGCCCCATACGGATTTTATCTTTTCGGTCATCGGCGAGGAACTGGGACTCCTCGGCGTTCTGATCATTATCGCGCTTTATTCCTGGATTTTTATGCGTGGAATCGCAATTTCGCGAAAGGCCCCGGATTTATTCGGGTCTTATCTGGCAGTCGGACTAACAATCGCCGTCGGGCTTCAAATAGTGGTGAACATGGGCGTAACCCTTGGCCTGTTACCGACCAAAGGGCTCACCCTGCCGCTGCTCAGTTACGGCGGAACGTCGCTTTTGCTCAATATGGCCTCCATCGGCATACTGATGAATATTAGTGCTAGTAAACGCCCTTAATTAACATCGAGGAAATTCACAATGTCCATAATATTTGAGAGGCTTTTGACCGGAGTTAACGGCTCAAGGCTCAAGGCAAAAGGCTCAAAGCAAAAGAGGATTCAAGCTTCAATGCTTTCAGCTTTCAGCTTCCAGCTTTGCGCCGCCGTATCCGAAGGCTCTCAAATTTCTTCCGGGTCGGGTAGTACATCAAGACCCGGAGTATCCCGACCACTGCGCATTGTGATTGCCGGTGGCGGCACCGGCGGCCATTTGTTTCCGGGACTGGCGATCGCCCAGGAGTTTATGACGCGAAATGAGCGCAACACCGTTCTTTTTGTCAGCACGGGTAATCCTCTGGAGCGATCAGTGTTGAATGAAACGGATTTCAAACTTGAAACCATAACGGCGGAAGGAATCAAAGGCCGCGGTTTATGGAACCAGGCGAAGTCCGCAGTAAAAATACCCAAAGGGGTGATCGAATCAATTCGGATTTTAAAAAACTACAAACCGGACCTCATCATCGGTCTTGGCAGTTATTCAGCAGGACCCGTAATGGTGGGCGCATGGCTTCTGGGCACCAAAATTGCGCTGCACGAACAAAATATTTTGCCCGGGATTACCAACCGGATCTTATCCCGGTTTGCGGATCGAATTTACGTGTCATTTCAAGATACAAAAACACGCTTTGATCCAGATAAAACTCGACTGACGGGCAACCCGGTGCGCAAAGAGCTTCTGCACCATCGTGCCAATGATGCGGCCTCCGGCTCAAAATCGTTTTGCGTTCTGATCATCGGCGGAAGTCAGGGTGCCCACAGTATCAACATGACCGTAATTGAAACTTTGAGCCATTTAACAAAAAGGGAAAGCCTGTACTTTGTCCATCAGACCGGCACGGCCGATGCGCAAGTGGTAAAGGAGGCCTACCGGCGCCAGGATATTCCTGCGAGGGTTCAATCATTTTTCAAGCAGATGGCGCCGCACTATAAACAGGCAGACCTGATCATTTGCCGGGCCGGTGCCACCACGGTAGCCGAAGTGACCGCTCTTGGAAAGGCGGTGATTTTTATCCCCTTCCCTTTTGCAGCTGATGACCATCAGGCCCTGAATGCCGACACGCTGGCCCGGGAGGGCGCTGCCGAAATGATTCTGGAAAAAGATCTAAACGCCAGGGCGCTGGGCCAGAAAATTGAATATTATGCATCGCATCCGCAAGCACTTGCTGCCATGGCGACAAAGGCCGCTCAACTCGGTCACCCGGATGCAGCCAAGGCCATTGTCGATGATTGTTATGATTTGGTTAAATCGTCAAATCGTTGATTGGTTAAATGGGAAAAATGCCAAGCTTAAAGGTTTTGGTGTTTAAAGTTTAGGTGTCAGGTTTCGGGTGTCAGGTGTCAGATTTGACATGCTGACACCTGAACACTGACACCTGAAACCTGAAAGCCTATCTTTTTAATAATAAAATGCCCGTTAGATGTCATGATGGGTAGAACTGATTGAATTGGAAAAACCGTGTATTTGAAGAAATACCATATTCATTTTGTCGGCATCGGCGGCATCGGGATGAGCGGTATCGCTGAATTGCTGCTGAACCTGGGCTACAAAGTGTCGGGTTCAGATATGAAAAGATCGGATATTACCGACCGGCTGGAACATCTGGGGGGTACCATATTTAAAGAGCATGCGGCCGAACAGATAGAAGGTGCCGATGTGGTGGTGGTTTCTTCAGCTATCGAACCGGATAATCCTGAAGTCCAGGCAGCCGGCCAGTCATCCATTCCGGTCATTCCACGCGCTGAGATGCTGGCCGAACTGATGCGCTTGAAATACAGCATTGCGGTTGCCGGCGCCCATGGCAAAACATCCACCACTTCGATCGTTGCTTCGGTTCTGGCCCAAGGCGGTCTGGACCCGACGGTGGTGATCGGCGGAAAATTGAAAAGCATCGGCTCCAATGCCGTCCTCGGGCAAGGGGATTTTATTGTTGCCGAAGCGGACGAAAGTGACGGCTCATTTTTGAAATTTTCGCCCACCATCGCCGTGGTAACCAATATTGATAATGAGCATCTGGACTTTTATGAGGACCTGGATGCCATTAAAGATGTTTTTGCAAATTTCCTGGATCGGATACCGTTTTACGGCCTGGCTGTTCTGTGCCTGGACAACGAGCCCATCCAAGATCTTATTCCCCATCTAAAAAAGCGTTATACGACTTACGGAATGAGTTCCCAGGCAGATTTTCATATCCGCGACGTTGCCTTTGGAAATCAAAAAAGCAGTTTCAACATTTATCATCACGGAGAAAAATTAGGGCACATCAACCTGAATCTTCCAGGAATTCATAATGTCTATAATGCAACCGCCAGCATCGCCGTGGGCGTGGAACTGAATATTGCCTTTGATCAGATTAAAAGCGCGCTGGAAACCGTTGAAGGCGTTCAGCGCCGATTGGAAATCAAAGGTGAAACCAACGGTATCATCGTAATCGATGATTACGGGCATCATCCCACTGAAATAAAAATAACACTCAAGGCGGTCGAAGAAAACTGGCCGGATCGACGCAAGGTGGTGGTATTTCAGCCCCATCGCTATAGCCGAACCCGGGCGCTCTTCGATGAGTTTACCCGCGCGTTTTATCAATCGGATGTTCTTGTGGTAATGCCAATTTACGCAGCCAGCGAAAAGAAAATCGAAGGCGTCAACTCGCAAAATCTCTGTGAAGGAATTAAAGCGCACGGCCACAAAGAGGTCATTTACGCCGACGGATTTAAAGCAGCCCATTCCCTGTTGAAGCAAACCCTGCAACCTCGAGATGTGTTGCTTACGCTGGGTGCGGGAGATGTATGGAAGGTGGGCATGGAGGTTTTAAAGAAACTTTAAAACCGCTTCAGGGTTCAAGGTTCGCGGTTCAGGGCTCCGCCGATGGCGGTCCGGGTGTCAGGTTTCAGTGTTCAGGTTTCAGGCCTGCCAATTCTGACACCTGACACCCGAAACCTGCATAATGGTAATGAGGTGATTTGTGTTCAGACGGAAAAAGCCACGTAAAAACTATCGTAAAGGTGCCAAGGCCAAACAGCGCTTTGCATTTTTACGTCGCTTCCTGGTCGTTTTTAACGTGGTCGTCGGCATCGCTGCGCTGTTGGTCACAAGCTGCCTGTTTATTTTAGTCTACGATCTAATCACCCAGTGTGATTATTTTAGAGCACAAAGCTTGAAAATAGCGGGTATGCAGCGCCTGACCGGAAAACAGATTGTCCAACAGGCCCGGGTGAGCAAAGGGGTCAATGTAATGGCCGTCAATCTGACAATGGTCAGAAAGCGTTTGATGGCGCATCCCTGGATCGCCGAGGCCGAAGTCCGGCGCGAGATCCCATCCGGGCTTTATATCCGCATCAAAGAACATGTACCGTTGGCCATTGTCGAACTGGATCGCAAATACATCATCAATGCGCAAGGCCAGGTCTTTAAAAAATGGACCGCTTCGGATCCCGATACGTTACCGCTGGTTAGCGGCCTGCAACTCGCTGATTTCAAGGCTCAAGGAAAAACCGGCGCGCTTGCTTCGCCGCACAATCACCCCAACGCCAGGCCGCTTGAGGCCGTCATGCAGGTACTGACTTTGGGAAAACAGGCCCGCAGCATTCTTCCCAACCGCAATATCAAGCAAATCCGCGTGGATCGGGAAATCGGAATCACCCTCGAGGCTTTTAAACAAATCAAAACCATTGTTTTAGGGTATCACAATTACCCGCTTAAATATGCCATGCTCAAAAATATCCTGAAATATCGAACACAAAAACGAAATTTTCCGGATTTCGATCGCGTTGATCTCAACAATGTAAACCGCATTGTTGTAAATCCCGTCCGACTTAAAACCCCGGGTGGAGATCAGAAGGAGGTATAAGATGCAAGGAGAGGTTGTTGTCGGCCTAGATATCGGAACAACCAAAATATGTTCCGTCGTGGGTGAGGCCTCCGGAGATAAAATAAACATCATCGGCATTGGGACAAGCCCCTCAATCGGTCTGCGAAAAGGTGTCGTGGTCAATATCGAGTCGACCGTCGATTCCATCAAAAAGGCTGTGGAAG
>JASFGM010000250.1:0-5223 GCA_050123755.1 Desulfobacterales bacterium | reverse complement strand
GAAAGGATTCGCCAAATAGAGGCCAAAGCATTAAGAAAGTTGCGACACCCAACACGAAGTCGCAAACTGAAAAATTTTATCGAAACCTAAGTTGAAGCACTCAATTTAGGTGAACTTATAGTGGTTGTCAAAAAAGCGTTCCGATATTCAAACGTTTTTTTGACAACCGTACATTCTTTTATGCCGCCCTTCCGTAATTCGGCACATTATGATGAAAAGCGGTATAAATCCAGCTAAACGGAACCATTGACAAAGATTTTAGCAGAAGCTAATTAACCTTGCGGGCCCATAGCTCAGCTGGCAGAGCCACCGGCTCATAACCGGTAGGTCCCTGGTTCGATTCCAGGTGGGCCCATGCATTATTCGTGAGACGTGCCCCGTGCAGAAGAAACCTTAATTCTTCAGCGAATAGAGAAAATTATTTATCGAATGCTAAAAAACAGATGCTCGCGGTTTAGATTAAACCGCGAAGAGGGTAACCGGATGCGGTCAATGTTTCTTTGCATGGCGTGGGATTAAAGGACCACGCCATTTTTTTCAGAGCGATTTTGCGAACCGGAATCTCTCAGAATTCATACAAAGGCATGCGTTTTGCCTCAATCATTCCAGTTAGGGCGAAGCCCTAAAATTTTGATAAGAGGAGCAATGGGGGCAACCGTCGGGCAAATCATAAAGATTATGGACCAATTGGCCCCTCCGTGGCTGGCTGAAGAATGGGATAATGTGGGGCTTCAGATTGGTGATCCGCGTTTGCCTGTTCGGCGAATATGGGTTGCATTAGATCCGAGCCCGGAAGTGGTCAAGGCGGCCTGCGGCAAAGATGTTGATTTATTAATTACGCATCATCCTTTGATTTTCACGCCCTTGAAATCCATTGATTTTGGCACAGCCGCTGGCGCCATTATCCAGTTGGCATCACAGCATCAACTCGCAATCTTTTCCGCACATACCAATCTCGATATTGTCCGGGACGGTGTTAATGATGTTTTGGCGAAACAGCTGGGACTTAAACATTTGGGGGTATTACAACCGGTCAAAGCCGGGGAGCCGCCTCATAATGATAATTTACCCCTGGTTGGCGGCGAGGCGCAGCATGGAATTGGGCGGATTGGATCACTTGCCAAAACCATTAGTTTAAAGTCATTGGCTTTAATGGTTAAAGAAAAACTTAAACTTAACTTCGCAAAAATTACAGGGAATCCCGAACTGAAGGTGACTCAAGTTGCGATATGCAGTGGTAGCGGGTCCAGTCTGATGCAAACATTTATTTCTTCCGACGCCCAGGTTTATATCAGCGGCGACATCCGCTATCATGATGCCCGCGATGCTGAAAGCGCGAATCGCGGAATTATCGATATCGGACATTTTCCATCAGAGCACCTTATGGTTGAGGCACTTGCGCATCAGCTGGAAAAGATTCTTAACAAGGAGGGCATTAAGATCAAAGTCGAAGCCTGCAATATTGAAAAGGATCCATTTATTATTTTGTAATACGTGTTAAATAAAACAGCGAATAGGATGAAAACAATGCCCAGTGTTACCCACGAACAGATTACAGCGCTTGTAAAGCTTCAAAGGATTGAAATCGAAATCAGGGGTATAAAAGCTAAATTAAGCACTGTTGATCACCGTATTGAGATACTTGATAATCAGCTGCTCGACGTCAAGCAGACGCTTGAGGACCAAGAATCTTTGATCCATGAGTTAAACCAGAAATACAGGACTTATGAATCAGATGTGCAGATGCATCTTGACCGCATAAGAAAAAGTGAGGCAAAGCTCAGCGCTGTAAAAACAAACAAAGAGTATCAATCATCGCTAAAGGAAATAGACGACCTCAAGGATATGAGTTCAAAAAAAGAAGATGATATGATCGAATTTCTGGATCGTATTGAGGAAGCTGAAAATGTGCTCAAGGCAAAAATAGCGGAATTTTCAAAACTTGAAGTTCAGATCAAAACAGAAAAAGAAATCATTCAAAAGGACGCGCAGGAGGGGCGGCAGCGCCTTGGCAATCTTGGCGCTGATCGCGAAACGGTTTGCGCTGGTATCGACGCCAAGATGCTTGCCACCTTTAACCAGATAAAAGCAAATCAAACGAATAAAATCGGTATCGTCGCTGTTAAAGATGCAGTCTGTCAGGGATGTCATATGAATATTCCGCCACAGATGTACAACGAATTGCAGCGCGGTGACAGCTTGAAAAGATGTCCGATCTGTGAGAGGATTATTTACTGGAAAGACCAAGATAGACGGTCAGAGTAGCCCAAACGATCGCTGGGTTTTTAAAATCCGGAGGAAAGTCCGAACACCACAGGGCAGGGTGCTCCATAACGTGGAGTCGCGGTAACGCGAAGGAAAGTGCAACAGAAAGTATACCGCCCGATACCAAACCGGATGGTTTGGTGCCGGGTAAGGGTGAAACGGTGCGGTAAGAGCGCACCAGTTCCTCGGGTGACCGGGGAAGCTCGGCAAACCCCACCTGGTGCAAGACCAAATAGGGGAGCGTTTGAGGGTAGCCCGCCCAAGCTCCCGGGTAGGTCGCAAGAGGTGTCGGGCAACCGCCATCCATAGATGAATGATCGTTGCCCGGCGCGGGGAAACCCAAGCCGGGAACAGGATTCGGCTTATGAGCTGCTCTGGCCGTTTCCAATCTCAGGTGTCAGGTGTCAGTGTTCAGGTTTCAGTCTTGCCAATTCTAATCTGACACCTGGCACCCGACACCTGAAACCATTTTTAGGCCCTGTGGCCAAAAAATAGATGAGGAATTACGACGATCGATGAAGAAGACAGAAACAAAAACCGGAACTTCATTTGCTGAAAAAGTACACACATTTTCCCAAGATTTTTTAAAATGCTGCATCTATATCTCAAATGTTGAAAAGCCTGAAGTCGTTTTTACTCAAAAGCTTTACTCAACGATTGTGTCGACCTCTATGCTGCTCGAGGATTTTCTCGATTATCACGGCGCAAAAAACAACAAAAATTGGTATTTTTACCGGGAACTCGCTGCTTCCGTTCGACACCTGTGCCTGGCGGCAAATTTCCAGAAACATATATCCAATCGTCTTGTTTTCTACGATCTGGTTGATATTGGCGATTTCCCAAAGGAAGGTGAGGCCACACTTGATTTTTTAACCTGCACCTTAATGAAAATGGCACCGGTTATATTGAAAGAGGCCCGACGACTTAAAATTCGTCTTCCGGATACTCAATTTTCGGCCGCCGATTTTCCGAGTGTTGTTACCAATGAAATGCTCGATTATGATATTGACGACAAAGATAAGGATCAACAGAAAAAAAATATCGTCAAAATCTCCAGTGAATTCTTAAATATTGCCAAGAGCTTTGATCAGCTAAAATTTTACGAACCATACACACACAAAGAAATTTTAACCATTGTTCCCAACAAGGTCAATGAGGTTGAAATCAGACGCTTTGAGATGCTGGTGCACAACCTTCAATCCGCATTCGATACCTATGTTATCCACGGGGGATTCAGGTTTGGTAATCGCGAGCTCAAGCGGCTGCGGGGTTATTTTTCGGTTGTTTTTCATCTTCTGCAAATGGTCGGCCGCCTGCTTCATTTTTATGAGCGCCACCTGCACGAGGCCGGATATAAAAATACTTACAAAAGAGTTCAGGTCAGCTTATCCAATTTAGTTAATCCCAAAACCCTTCTGGATCGCACGATCAATTACGGCCTTTTTAATGCATGCCATTTCTTAACAATTGGTATCGAATTGGCCCAAAAAATACTCAATGAAAACATCGAGCGCTCAACTATTAAAGTGGGTGTGCCGGTAAAATTGGGATTTCACAGCCGGCCGTGTCTTCTGGTGGCAAAGATTGTCCAGAACTATGGCGGCCAGGTTGAACTGTGTGTTGGCGCTGATCGATTTGACGCCAGCAGTGTTTTGGACCTTCAGTGGGCCGGCGGTAAGATTCAAAAAGAAAATCTTACCGAGGTGGTTTTTGAAGGCGATGCGCGGACACTGAAAGATATCAAAATCCTTGCCGGTGAGAATTACGGCGAAGACACCATGGGCAAGGGGGTACCGCTGCCCAAGGAATTAAGCTATTTGAAGTGAGCTAAAGTGACTAAAGTTGAGGAATTCTGCCCGTCGAGAGCCGCTGGGTCGAACGATCCTTTTTATAAAAAAGATGGAGCACAGCGACACCATAACTTTAGGCACTTTAGCTCACTCTGGCTCACTTTAGGCACTTTTGGTCTCAATAGGAACACGCACTAAAAATTAATTACCTACCGGGAACATTAAAGGCAATTGAGTGAAAGCAAAGGTAATTGCCATCATCGTAGCAGCTGGAAAAGGGAATCGTATGAGCGGATCTGTGCGTAAGCAATACATTGCCCTGGATGGAATCCCGATTTTAGGGCGTACACTGAACATATTTGACAGCTGCTCGCAGGTGAACCAAATCATTGTGGTGGTACCGGATAAGGATCTGGATTTTTGCCGCAAAGAAATTTTGGCGCCTGCCAAACTTCAAAAGGATCTAACCCTGACTGCCGGAGGGTCGCAACGCCAGGACTCCGTTTACAACGCCCTGAAGATTATCGAACCCGATGAAGGGATTGTTATTGTCCACGATGGGGTCCGTCCATTTGTGAGACAGGCGCAGCTTGTCGCTTGCATAAAAGGTGCTGCGGAACTCGGTGCCTGCATTTTAGGCATACCGGCCTTCGATACGGTTAAGAAAGTAAACCCAAAAAATGAGATTATTCAAACCCACCAAAGAGATATGCTGTGGTTGGCCCAGACACCTCAGGTTTTTGAGCTCAATCTGATCAAAAAGGCCCATGAAAAAGCGAAACAGGAAGGGTTTATAGGAACAGATGATGCCTCCCTGGTGGAGCGCTTGGGAGCGGTTGTTAAAATTATACCCGGCAGTCGCAGTAACATTAAGATAACCAATCCGGAAGATCTTCATCTCGCCCGCGCCATCATGAAAGACTGGCGCGATCCGCTCTAGAATGCTTGGAAGTCTGGAAGCTGGGAAGCTAGGCGGCTTGAAATGCAGTAGCCAGAAATTGATCTAACATAATTTGTTTAGAAATTGGCCTCAAATCGGGTATCGATATAAATTTCCAACCTATTTTCAGCATAATTGAAAATCATACACTCCCGTGATACCATCTACATATCTGGATATTGCGTTTATTTTTGATATCTTATGATATCGCAGGTTCTGCAAGGCGTA
>JASFGM010000249.1:0-5226 GCA_050123755.1 Desulfobacterales bacterium | reverse complement strand
AAGGAAAGGGGTTTTTTAAAGGAATTGTGCTGGATCCGTGGCGCAATTCAGGAAACCTCTACTGGGCCCGGGTTACCAAAGACAGCTATCCGTGGAAGGTGCTGCCCCCATCCGACTGGTAAAACATCCCCAAAACTGCTATTATCCCCCAAATTTGCAGATCTGTAATTTCCTTCAAAACTCAGAATTCATCGGAGAACGGCGGCACCATTATGTCCAAAAATGCAGACCATATGTTTGAATTCGTCCGGGCAGCAAGCAAGCGACTCCGCGGCCATGCCCATATCACACCCATTATGAGCTCGCGAACCCTGAATCAAATCGTTGGGGCGCAAGTCTATCTCAAATGTGAAAATTTTCAGCGTGTCGGCGCCTTCAAATTCAGAGGTGCGTACAACGCCATGTCCCGGCTTTCCGATAAAGATTTCAAACGGGGTGTTATTACCCATTCTTCCGGAAATCATGCCCAGGCCATCGCTCTGGTCGGGCGGCTTTTGGGCATTCAAACAACCATTGTCATGCCTGATGATGCCCCCGCTACCAAGCGCGCCGCCACCGAAGCATATGGGGCAAGCATCGTTGAATACAATCCACGGGAAAACACCCGTGAAAAAATTTCCGAGGACCTCGCAAGAAAGCATGGGTATATTTTAATACCGCCCTATGATCACGTTGACATCGTCGCCGGCCAGGGGACGGCGGCGCTTGAATTTTTTGAAGAGGTCAATTCACTGGATGTGCTGCTGGTCCCATGCGGCGGCGGCGGTTTGCTAAGTGGCTCCGCCATTGCTGCCAAGGGAGTAGACCCCGGATGCCAGGTGATCGGCATCGAGCCGGAATTGGCAGACGACGCCACCCGCTCGTTTCAAACCGGTACACTGCAAACAGTTGAAAATCCACCGACGATTGCCGATGGAACCCGAACACCTTCCCTGGGTAAGCACGTGACCTTCCCTTTTGTTCTCAAATATGTGGACGATATGAAAACCGTTTCGGAGACGGCCATTATCAAAGCGGTCAAATTTTTATTTTATCGTATGAAGCTGGTGGTTGAACCTTCGGGCGCTCTGGGTGTGGCGGCCCTGTTAAGCGGTGTGATACGACCACAGGGTCGCGCGGGGGTGATTATCAGCGGCGGAAATATCGACGGTGACACCATGCGGAAGATACTGGACGCCTAAAATAGGTGTCCGGTTTAGGGCTTCAAGCTACTGGCTGCTTGCTCCTGGTCACTGGCCGCTTGTTTTATTCGTTTTATTGGTTTGATTGGTTTAATTGGTCTAATTGGTTCGGTTTAAACCAACCAATTCAACCGATGAAACGAATTAAACTAATCTAGCAAGTAACCTTTGAACCCGGAACCTTGAACCCTGTACCAATTATGTATGTCTACAACTAATTTAAAAAGGAGGACGCATGAAGTTTGAAGCGATCGAAAGGGAAACCGTTATTCTCGACCCCAACAACAACATGCAGCGCAAAGCGATCCCCAGCGAGATCCGCAAGGACCCTCTCACCGGAAGGACTTCGCGCATCTGTCATTTTATGCCCTTAAAATGGGAAAAGCCGGATTTTGATCAACTGGTCGCCGGAACCGAAAAAACATGTCCGTTTTGTCCGGACAGGGTCATGCAGGTTACCCCTTGTTTTCCCGAAGACATTGTTCCCGAAGGGCGTGTCGTTTTAGACGATAAGGTTCTGTTTCCCAATATCGCCCCCTACGACAGCCTGGGCGCTGTGGCCACCTTGGGCAACCGCCATTATATACCCATGACCGATTTTGAACCCGAACGCCTGGCCGACGGTTTTCGCCTGGCGCTAAAATTTTTCCGGCAGGTAAATGACATAAATCATCCGGAGTCCGTCTATCATCTGGTGAGCTGGAACTATATGCCGGCCTCCGGAAGTAGCTTGATTCACCCGCATTACCAGGTCTTTGCTACCGCGTACGCACCCAATCAACTGCGACAAGAACTGCAGGCTTCCGAAAGATATCTGAAAAAATACGGGACCAATTACTGGGATGATCTGGTGAAAGCCGAAAAGGCGGGAACGGATCGGTTTTTGGGAAAAATTGGACGGTCGAACTGGTTGACGGTGTTTGCCCCTTTGGGGGTCGCCGGAGATGTCGTCGCCGTCGTAGATGATATCAGCAGTACACTGGATCTGTCAGATGATGATCTAACAGACCTCGCCAGCGGATTAAACCATCTTATGGCTGCTTACGATAAGATGGGAATCTATAATTTTAATGTTAGTTTTTTCCCGGGCGCTGCGGGGGACGATTTTACCCGCTTTCACCTGGTTTTTTCACCACGCACCTACTTTAACCAGGCTCTGGGCACACCGGATGTGGCGGCGTTGCGCAATTTGGGCAATGAAGGGGTCTGCATGGCATTCCCTGAAGACATAAATAAGATGCTGATATCTGAGTTTTAGCGGTTAAAAAACGATTATACCGAAAAATATGTAAAAAATATTAGGTCTACTCATCTTCTTCGGTATGAATTTTGATGCGCTTAAACACGATATCGTTCATCTTCTGGGGAGTGACCGCCCGCTGTGAGGTGACTTCTTTAATACCGGCTTTAAAAGCGTCGAGGTCATGAAATGGGTGGGTTCCTTCCACCACCTTAATATCCGGATATTCTTTTTTGATTGTTTGCACAAATTCTTCTTTAAACGGACACACCTGAACCAGACAGGAAGTCAGATGCAGCACTTCAACCCCGTATTCCTTGAGGGCCTTGACTTTCTGCCAGACACGGTCCGCACCAAATGCCGTCGGGCATCCGCCGCAATGGATAATTCCAATCAGCTCCGGCGGGTCATCTTCGGAATACTGTTCAAAAGATCCCTGCCGGCCGCGCAGGTTCCCGAAACAGCCGATCATCACACAATCCATATCTCGAGTGGTCGCATCACATCCTAAAATTCCAACTTTTGGCATTCTATCTCTCCTTAGGTCAACCAGCGTTTTCTGCGCTTGTAAAATTTGGCATCCCGATAGCTTCGCTTGGTGCCCATTTCCGTGAGCCCCAGATAAAACATCTTGATATCTTCGTTTTCCCTGAGCTTGTCAACACTATCATCCAGCACAATTTTACCGTTTTCCATCACATAACCGTGCTCCGCAATGGACAGCGCCAGATGGGCATTTTGCTCAACGAGCAGCATGGTAATATTTTGTTCTTCGTTTAGGCGTTTTAATATATTAAAAATTTCAGCAACCAGGATGGGACTTAAGCCCAGCGAAGGCTCGTCCAACATCATCAACTGGGTACTGGCCATCAGAGCGCGGCCAATGACCAGCATCTGCTGCTCTCCGCCGGACAGGTAGCCGGCCAACCGATTACGCAAGGGTTTGAGGGCCGGAAAATAATGGAATACCATATCGTAGCGCTCATTTATTTTTTGACGGCTTTTACGGGTCCGGGTTGCGGCAATCAGGTTTTCATGCACGCTCAGGTTTTCGAAAACACAGCGGCCTTCCATCACCTGAAAGATGCCCTTCTTGACAATCGCCTCGGGCTCTTGGCCGTCAATTCGCTCCCCCATAAATTCTATCGAGCCGCCGGTAACCTCGCCTTCTTCGGTCTTCAAAAGGCCCGAGATGGCTTTCAGGGTAGTGGTTTTACCGGCCCCGTTGGCGCCTAACAGGGCCACGATCTGGCCCTCTTTAACATCCAGCGAAAGGCCTTTGAGGACCAGAATAACATCATCGTAAATGACCTCGATGTTATTTACGTTGAGCATGCTTAGTCCCTTTCCTTTATCTGCTCCTGCAGGATAAAGCGCTGGACTTTACCCCCGGCGGTCTTGGGAATATGATCTGAAAATTCAATCCAGCGCGGAAATTTATAGGTCGCAATTCGATCCCGGACAAACTGTTTAATTTCTTCTTCAAGTTCCGGTGAAGGCGAAGGCCCGGATTTGAGAACAACAAAAGCATAAGGTTTAATCAGATTCTCGGCATCCTGGTACCCCACCACCGCGCTTTCTGCAACCGCAGGATGTTGATTGAGGGTATGTTCAACTTCCTGGGGCGCCAGCCATTTGCCGCCCACGCGCAGCATATCATCACTGCGGCCACGGAAATAATAATAGCCTTCATCATCCACCAGGTAGCGATCTCCGGTCACAAACCACTCGCCCTGCATGTTCAATCTGGTTTCTTTTCTCTGATTCCAATAGGCCGAGGCGATCGAACCCCCGCTGATCATCAGATTGCCGACCTGGCCGGTTTTAACCGGCTGGCCGTCATCATCCAGCAGGCGTGCGCCGTAGCCCGGGACCAACTTACCGGTGCTGCCCGGTTTAATTTCGCCGAAGCGACTGGAGAGAAAAATATGACAGATCTCCGTAGAGCCGGTTCCCTCTAATATTTCAACACCGAATTCTTCTTTGAATCGCTGGTAAATTTCCGGTGAAAGAATCTCCGCAGAGGAGATACACGCCCGCAGACTTTCCACAGGCGGCAGCTCCTGGCCCTCACGGCGACATGTTTTTTTATATTCAGCCAGCACGCCCAACAGAGTCGGAACCGTGAAAAAAAGGGTGGGCTGATATTTGACCAGGTCCTGATAAAGCAGTTCCGGTTTGGGGGGGTGGCTGATCAGTATGGTGGTAGCGCCCACGGCGAACGGGAAATAGGCACCGTTTCCCAAACCATAGGCAAAAAAGAGAAACGAGCCCATGGCCCGGTCTTCGGCTTTCATATTCAATATGCCTTTAGCGTAAGCTTCGGAACAATAGACCATGTGGCTGTGGTGATGAACGGCACCCATTAATTTTTCGGGATTTCTGCCGCTGTACAACCAGAAAGCGGCATCATCCGGTTTGGTCTCAACAGCTTTAAAGTCCGTATCGGCTTTTTCTAAAAGTTCATCAAATGACAGATACGCGTGATCCGCATCTCCGCAGACAATGACCTTTTTTAAGAATATGGCCTGATCGAAGATCTTGGCAACCTCCGGCAAAAATACCGCATCGACGATCAAAACCGCAGCCCGGCTGTCATTGAGCATATAGAGGAAGTCCGGCGCCTTCATCAGGATGTTGGACGGTATCGGCACCGCACCGATTTTAATGGCCCCGTAAAAAGAAAACAACATTTGCGGTGTATCGCGCAGCAGCAGCATAACGCGGTTTTCCATGCCGACGCCCAGCTCGACCAGCACATTGGCCGTGCGGTTGACGTTTTCAAGAAACTGACGATAGGTAAAC
>JASFGM010000248.1:0-5238 GCA_050123755.1 Desulfobacterales bacterium | reverse complement strand
CTCCGCGAAAAATATTTTCGGCAAATTGTTATATCGGCGGCAGATGGATGCACAGCCGCACTGGCGGCGGCCCACTATGTTGAAACCCGAAAGGCGGCCGAGGTATGCGAATTGCCGGAGGTTCTCCAAACGGAAACCTAGAACCCATCTTAAAAATGCGTCTAAGTGCCCAGGGCGGCGTTGCCCCGCCAAAGCGGGATTTCACATCTATTTTTATGAATATTAAGGAGTTCATCGGACCGACTCAAAATGCTCACATACTAGCCGTGTATGCTCGGAACAACGACTTTTGAGCCGCCCCGCGCCTGCCCTGAACCCTGATCCACCTTTCTGAGATGGGTTCTAATAGTGAAAAAAGACAGAGGACAGAAGTCAGATATCAGAAACTTGAACTCCAGGCTTACTCATTTCTTTTTTAAATTTCTGATTCTGGCAGCCATGCTGCTGGGATTACCGCTAGGCGGGGTATATTGGGCCGGATATCCGATGTCACGCTATTTGGAATTTCCGCCCAAAACCACTTATGTTAGCCAGGCACCCTTCTCTGGCATTGCGTTTGCGCTTTACGCCCTTTTAATTTCTGCGTGCCTGGCGCCACTCATTATCAAGGCCTGCCAATCGCGCAAAGAAGTTGAACCCCGAACCCAACCTCCACGGTCATTCCCCTGGTGGGGATGGCTGGGACTCGTATGCGGGGCCATGGCCTGGGTTCTGGCCTGGACCCGCTTCGACTGGTTTGCCGGTCTCCAGCCGCACAGCTTTACCCCCCTGTGGTTGGCGTTTATTCTTGTCATCAATGGCCTTTGCTATCGGTATAACGGCGAATGTATGCTGCTGAATCGACCGGTTTATTTTCTTCTGCTTTTCCCGACCAGTGCCGCATTCTGGTGGTTTTTTGAGTATTTGAACCGCTTTGTGCAAAACTGGTTCTATACCGGGCCCGAATTTAGCTCATGGGAATATTTTTGGTATGCTACCTTGCCCTTTTCTACCGTGTTGCCGGCGGTTTTGGGCCTTCGCGACTGGATCTTATCGACTCACTGGTTTCAGAAAAAATTTTGTAATTTTAGCTCGTTTCGTATTCCACATCCTAAAACCCTGGCAGCTTTGACTCTGGTAGTCTCCGCATCGGGTCTGGCGGGCATTGGCGTCTGGCCAAATGCCCTCTTCCCACTGCTTTGGGTATCTCCGCTGCTGATTATCCTATCCTTACAAACCTTAATGGGCGAGCGTCATATTTTATCCGAACTGGCAGTGGGCAATTGGAGCGCGCTGGTGGCCGCTGCTTTGGCTGCAATCATTTGCGGACTATTCTGGGAAATGTGGAATTATTACAGCCTGGCCAAATGGACCTACAGCATACCTTTTGTCCACCGCTATCAGATCTTTGAAATGCCGCTGCTGGGATATGCAGGATATCTGCCATTTGGCCTGGAATGTGCGGTAATCGGCAGCATGCTAGCAAGGGTTGTACCTGCAGGACGGCAAAACGGGGATTCGCAAATTCTATAAAAAGGTATTTACAAATCGACAAGAATTTGAGAAACAGAAGTTTTTTTAAAATAGTACGGCAGGGTTGTTTTTAATTCAATAATCATTATTATCTATACCTGTCTGCCGAATAATAAGCACTAATTTCCGAGTTGATCAGGGTTCAACCTTTACTCTAGTAATTCTAACTTTTTGAAGCACGGTTGCACGGGTATTATTGGAATGCGCAAAAATATCGGATTTGTATCTACCCGCTTTGCAGGTACGGATGGCGTATCCCTTGAATCCAGTAAGTGGGCCGACATCCTCCAGCAAAGTGGACATCGCTGTTTCTGGTTCGCCGGAGCCTTGGATCGCAAACCTGATGATAGCCTTCAGGTTCCCGAAGCCTATTTTCAGACCGAACAAAATCAATGGATCAATGAACGTGTATTCGGCCAAAAAGGCCGCATACAACCCGTCACACAGACTATCCATGACCTGCGATCGCATCTAAAGTTTAAACTGCACGAATTTATCAAGCAATTCGACATTGATTTGCTGATCGCAGAAAATGTGTTGACGATTCCCCTGCATGTGCCGCTGGGCCTGGCCTTAACCGAAACCATTGCGGAAACTCAGCTGCCGACCATTGCGCACCATCACGATTTTTACTGGGAAAGAGTTCGTTTTTCGGTCAATGCCGTCGGCGACTATATTCGAATGGCATTTCCGCCAAATCTCAATAACATCCGGCACGTGGTGATTAACTCGGCCGCCCAGGAACAATTGGCCCATCGTACCGGAATTGCCTCAACGATCATTCCGAATGTTCTGGATTTCGAAAACCCCCCGAAAGTAAGCCGCAAACGAAAGGAGGTCTTTCGCCAATCCATCGGTTTGGAGCCCGATGATCGCATGATTTTGCAGCCGACCCGCATTGTTCAACGCAAAGGCATCGAGTTTGCCATAGAGTTGGTTAAGGAACTTAAAAATGATCGCAACAAACTGATCATATCCCACGAAGCCGGGGACGAAGGATTCGAATATGCAGAATGGCTCAAAGAATATGCCTGTGAGCATGGCGTAGATTTGCGCCTGGTTTCGATCCGCATTGCGGATCCGTGGAACGGAAACGGCCGTAAGCGTGGCAAATATTCTCTGTGGGATGTTTATCCTTACGCGGATTTCATCACCTACCCGAGCCTTTATGAAGGATTCGGCAATGCCTTTTTGGAGGCCATTTACTTTAAAAAACCGATACTGATCAACCGCTATGCCAACTTTGTGCGCGACATTGAACCTTTAGGATTTGATTTGGCCGTGATGGATGGTTTTCTTTCCAAAAAAACAGTCCAACGTGTGATTGACATCCTGGAATCTTCAGAACGAAGAAAAAAGATGGTCACCGGTAATTACACCATTGCCGCCCAGCATTACTCCTATTCCGTGCTTCGAAATCAGCTTTCCGCTATTATGAAAAGCTTTTTCGCCGACGGCGTTAAGCCGCTTAGCGCCCGGACCCGCCCTGCGAAATCTAAGGGCTATCTGTATGTCAACTCAAATCAGGTCAAGTATAAGCATTACAACAGCAAACACTGCGCCGCCACCACGAAATAACAAAGCCCGGCCTTTGGGTGTCACAGCTTTACATTATAACCTATCTGCAATCCGCGACGGATTGCCCCGCCAAAGCGGGATCTCACATCTCTTTTTATGAATATTAAGGGGTTCGTCAGGTCAGCTTTAAATTATGCCGGCTGGTTGAAATGGCGAATTCCATTCTTAAGTTATGCACTAAGCGTTGCTCGCTTAAATTGTCGCAGGATTTTTATTTTTAAAAACCTCGAAAACCAAAGAGAGGCGCGATGCCGTTTACCCCTGTTCGCGGATTAAAGGGAAAAGTTTATGTCCCCGACCCACCCAAAGAAGGGATCCGCAAACATTCCTGTAAAGACTGCCATTCATGTCAGCTATGTAATGATGATCGCTGCAGCGTATGCCTTAGCCAAAAATCCTGCCACTGTCAAAAATAGCAGCTGGCCTGCGGTGGTGTGTTTGCACTTGACGGGGCGCAACAGGTCGTATATCGTATATTTACGATAAACTTGAAACGATTGAAATGAATGAAATAGTTCCACAAAATAGCGGATGCTGTGAGAAACCGGATGGGCAGCCGCCGGGGATACATGTTGCTCCCGGGCCAATCATCCAGAATTCTCCACAGGATGAAGTGTGCTGCGGGTCTCCGCCGGGCCCCGCCAGCCATGAATTTGAAAAACCGGGTTTCGCTCTGCTTGACTTTGTTGAGGACTTCGTTGAGACGCCTGTCGGGCCGGTACCCCGTGTAAAAACAGCTTTTAAATGGCCGGACTATGCCGGCACGCTCAGGGTGCGGCTAGGCATAAACCGCGATCAATATAAAATTGCGCCCGGGCTATATTGTGTTGGCGCTCCGGATTCCAAGGCGCCGGTTCTGGTCACCGCAAACTATAAACTTACATTTGATATTTTACGCAAGGCGCTCACATCAATAAGCGCCTGGATCCTGGTATTAGACACCCGCGGTATCAATGTTTGGTGTGCAGCTGGAAAAGACCTGTTTTCAACCGATGAAGTCGTTCGCCGCGTCAAGCGCTCTGAATTAGAAAAAGTGGTAACCCATAAGCAGCTGATTTTGCCGCAACTGGCAGCAACAGGTGTTGCCGCGCATCACGTGAAAAAAGAAAGTGGCTTCAAGGTGATTTGGGGGCCGGTCCGCGCTAAAGACATCAGAAGTTTTTTAACCAACGGTTTGAAGGCTGAAAAATCCATGCGGCAGGTTACCTTTACCACAAGGGATCGTATGGTCCTTATTCCGGTCGAACTGTCACATTTGCCAAAACCCTCCTTGTGGATTCTTCTGGCAGCCTTTCTGATCTCCGGCATCGGGACGCATGTTTTTTCCTTTTCCGCAGCATGGGTAAGGGGTATCATGTTGATCATCGCTTATGCCGCAGGCATCCTGGCCGGTGCGGTAACGACCCCGGTCCTTTTACCCTGGATACCGGGAAGATCCTTTGCGCTCAAGGGCGCTATTTTAGGAATTTTAACCGGCGCCGGGATTGTGGCGCTGTTTCGCACCAATTTACACCTGTTTGGGGGTTTGGCTCTTATCCTGTGCACCACTGCGATCAGTTCTTACCTGGCGATGAATTTTACCGGATCCACTCCCTTTACTTCGCCCTCCGGGGTGGAAAAAGAAATGCGCAAAGCCATACCGCTGCAAACGGTTGCCCTGTTGCTGGCCATCGTTGCCTGGGTCGGGTCGGCATTTGCCGGCTAGATAACACCGTCGGGAACGAGGACGACGACGAGTACGAGTACGACGACAAAAGCAAAGCATCTGCAATCGTGAATCCTACTCGTTCTCGTCCTCGTCCTCGATAACCAAAAATAGGACTTGCACCTTATGGAAACATTTAGATATCTTCCCAATGTAACGACCTTGAGACTAAACGAAAAGGACTGCGTGGGTTGCGGCATGTGTGAAGTTGTGTGCCCCCATGGGGTATTTTTACTTCACAATAAAACAGCCCGGATTCATGATATAGATGGCTGCATGGAGTGTGGTGCCTGTGCAAAAAACTGTCCTACAGAAGCAATCGGTGTGTCCCCCGGGGTGGGGTGTGCCGCCTACATTATTCAGACCTGGATCAAAGGCAAGAACGCAGCTGCCTGCAGCAGTGCGGAATGCTGCTGATAAAAGAATGAATGTCCCATATCTAA
>JASFGM010000247.1:0-5257 GCA_050123755.1 Desulfobacterales bacterium | reverse complement strand
GTTCCAGGGATATTTTGCCCTCGCGCAAATCTCTTTCAATCAGATGTATGGGTCTTTCTTGAGGGGATCCATATCCGCCTCCGCCGGGAGTCTGAATGCGCAGGACCTGACCCTCATTAACTTCGACAGCGGATATTTTAGAAGCCAACGTCTTACAGGTCTGTGTGTCCGGTCCAAGTACGATATTCCCTGTTTGACCGTCGCCACCCCCGAAAAGACCCCACGGTTTTGTTTTGAACCTTTCAGCTTGGGCAGAAATCTCAGAGGTATGACCCATGATGCGGATATCTCTGCGGAGGCCCAAACCTCCGCGATACCGGCCGGGTCCCCCGGAATCAGGCACCAAAGAATAGGCTTCGACAAAAAGAGGGTATTCCGGTTCCAAAGCCTCGATCGGTAAATTGGACGTATTGGTGATGTGCACCTGGACACCGTCCTTGCCGTCTTTGTGGGCGCGGCCCCCGAATCCGCCCCCGTATGTTTCGATGTAGACGTAGTATTCATTGCTTTCCGGTTTTTTACCGTAAAACGTCACGGCCGTGTTCGAACCGTTTGCTGCGGCCACAGCCTTTTCAGGAATTGCCGGTGCCAGCGCCCCGATAATCACATCGACCACCCGCTGGCAGGCCTGGGCCCGGCTTGCAGTTGCAGCTGGAAAAGTAGAGTTAACCACTGAGCCCTCCGGTGCGATAATTTTGATAGGCCGATAAAAACCTTCGTTGGAGGGAATATCAGGGCCGATAAGGCATTTGAGAGTGTAAGCAACCGTAGCCTGGATTCCGCTGTAAGAGATGTTTACGTTGCCCTTTACCTGGGGGGCGGTGCCATTGAAGTCAAGAATAATCTCATCGCCATTTACGATTACCTTCACCCGAATAACCAGATTTTCATTTCCAAAACCATCATCATCCAGGTAGTCCTCGAAATCATATTCTCCATCCGGCACTTGGGTCAATGCAGCCCGCACGTGTTGTTCGGTCGCATCCAGGATTGATCCCATTGCCTCTTCTATTTGCAAGGCCCCCCATTTTGTGTACAGGTTTTCAAGTCGTCGGATCCCCAGACGCAGTGATGCGAAGTGGGCCAAATAGTCCCCCATGCGCTCTTTGGGTACGCGGACGTTCAAAAGGATAAAGTCGAACACATCTTCGACACGTTTGCCTTTTTCGAAGATCTTTATTGGCGGTATCCGTAATCCCTCCTGATAGATTTCAGTCATGTCACCCGCCATAGAGCCAGGGGACGCGCCGCCGACATCTGCGTGGTGGGCGATATTGCCCACGAATAAAACCAGCCGATCATTTACGAACACAGGCGCGGCCATGGCCACATCCGGAAGATGGGAGCCGCCTCCCACATAGGGATCATTGGAAACAAAGATATCACCGGGATATATCTTTTCTCGGGGGTATCGTTTAAGGATATACTTAACCAGACCCAGCATGGATCCCAGATGAAGGGGCAGATGCTCCCCCTGAACCACAGAACGGCCCGTACTGTCGAATACCGCAGCCGAGAGGTCACGCCGCTCCTTGATATTTGTAGAATAAGCGCTTTTCATGAGAGCGATCGCCATCTCCTCTACGGCAGACTGTATCTGATTTCGAATGACCTCAATTGTGACCGGATCCAGCTTGGGCACCATTACTTTTTGCCTCCTAAGTGAATTATCAAGTTCCCCAGCTGATCGACCACACAGCGTTCAGACGGAGGAATCATGGTGGTTGAATCCATCTGCTCAATGATTGCAGGCCCGACAATCTCATCGCCCGGGACCAAACAGGAACGATCGAAAATCTTTGTGCTTACCGGCGTGCTTTTGTCGAACCATACGTTTCTCTGGCCGAGCAATGCGTTTTGCTGACGGATGCTCTGATTCGGCATTTTCTTTAAGCCGAGCTTGGGTGTCATACCAAAAGCCGTCACACGGAAATTTACGATCTGAATAGGCTCTTCCGGGGAGCAATGGCCATAATAACGTGCGTGTTCTTCGTGGAATCCTTCCTGAAGAGCCTTAAACACCTGTTTGTCTATCTTTCGGGGAGGCGCTTCCACAGTCAGTTCAAAATTTTGGCCCACATAACGCATATCAAGAGATCTTACCAAACGCTGCACCTCGGGTTCGAATCCCTCGTTGGTCAACCATTGCCGCCCGGCATTTTCCAATTCAAGGAAGTTCTGTTCGATATCTTCCGGCGATGCCTGATTGTATGGAATCAGCTGGGTTTTTACATAGTCGTTGCGCACATCTGCCACCAAAAGGCCCATTGCGCATAGGATTCCCGGATTCGGCGGGATGATGACTTTTCTAATTTCAAGTTCACGCGCAACCCCGCAAGCATGCAGCGGGCCTGCTCCACCGAAGGCCGTTAAGGTGAACTCCTTAGGATCATGGCCGCGTTCTATTGAAACCGCCCGGATGGCCTTGACCATGTTGGCGGTGACAATCCGGATGACACCCTGGGCGGTTTCGATGATCCCGAGTTTCAGGCTGTCACTCAATCGTCCAATCGCTTCTTTGGAAGCATCCGCGTTTATTTTCATCCTGCCGCCAAGAAGGGATTTCTGGTTTAGTCGGCCGAGGACCATGTTGGCATCCGTGACCGTTGGTTCAGAACCACCCAACCCGTAACAAACCGGCCCGGGCACAGCGCCAGCGCTCTTGGGGCCGACTTTCATAAGTCCGTCAAGGTCTAACCAGGCAATGCTGCCTCCTCCGGCACCGACTGCCTTCACGTCCACGGAAGGTATTTTAACGGGGTAACCGCCAACCCAGCGGTCATTGCTGATAGTGGTAATTCCTTCTTTTGAAAGTGAAACATCTGTGCTCGTGCCCCCCATGTCGAAAGTGATCAGGTTGTGAAACCCGGCAGATTCCCCGATGAAAAGCGCTCCCACAACTCCGGCAGCCGGTCCCGAGAGAACCGTTCGAACCGGAAGACGACGCGCCGCTTCAACCGACATCACGCCCCCGTTGCACTGGTTGACTAGGGGCGCAACACCGAGGCCCAGCTTCCGGGCTTTAGCATCGAAGTTCCGCAGGTAGGTATCCATGGTGGGCATGAGAAAAGCATTTATGGTGGTCGTGGAAAGCCGCTCGTACTCTCTGAACTCGGGTAGGATCTGGTGAGAGACGGATATGTGGCACCCCGGGATTTGTTCCTCTATCATCTCCCTGATCCGGATTTCATGTTTCGGATTTAAATATGCGTAGAGAAGACACACGACGACGGACTCTACCTTCTCCAGTTTGAGATTGTCTATTTGATCCCTTGCTTGATCTTCATTCAGCGGCAGGAAGACCTCGCCCGTATGCAAAATCCTTTCTGCAATCTCAAGACGGCGATCGCGGGGTACAAGCGGTGGGGGATAATCTTTTTGCAGATCATATAGTTTAGGCCGCGTCTGCCGCCCGATTTCAAGTAGGTCCCGGAATCCCTTCGTCGTCAGCAAACCCACCTTTCCGCCGCGCTGTTCAATAATGGCGTTGGTGGCCACCGTGGTTCCATGGGCCAGATAGGAGATCTCTTCAGCTCCCAAGCGCTGCCCTGCAAGGATCTCCTCAATGCCGGCCAAGATAGCCTTTGAAGGGTCATCCGGTGTGGAAGCTGTTTTATGAACTGCCAGCCATCCTGTATCTTCACTCATCATAAAGACGTCGGTGAATGTACCGCCCACATCCACACCCAGTTTGTAATGCATCGATCAGCTCTCCTCAACTTCAGAAAATTCGATGGTTCTGCCATGTTTTTTTCTAAGGTATTTCTCAAACTCTGTCAGGTGAGTAATCATGGATTCATAAGCACTTTCCTCGTCCTTTTGTTTTATCCGTTCGAATACCCGGACATGGTTGCGGTAATCCCAGGCCCGATGTTCATCCGGGGATTCGAGGAGGACGTGGAACTGTTCACGGGTTTCCTGCAGCATTCGGTAAAGTGTGTCAGTGAGGGAAGCAATCACCTGATTTTTGGCCGCATCAATGACGGCGCGATGGAATTCCAGTTCATAGATACTATAAGCATTCGCATCGCTCAAGTTGCGTGCCATGCCGTCCAGTGCCTTCTGCATGGCTTGGACATCATCTTCATTTCTGCGACGGGCCGCCAATCTGGCAGCCGTGCCGTCCATGCTCTTGCGGACCTCGAAAATTTCAAAGAGTGCGCTCTTTTTGAGCGACAAGAGAATCTTGAAAGGTTCCTGAGGCCAACGGTCGGCTGAATCCGTTAGATATGTTCCGTTGCCTGGGCGGTTTTCGATGATCCCCAGCAGACTCAAAGCCCTGAGGGCTTCTCGCACTGAAGCCCGGCTGACAGCGAACATTTGGGCCAATTCGCGCTCACCGGGCAGCTTTGTACCGGGTGTGATTTGATCGGCTTCCATGAGATCCTTTAACTGGGCAATGATCTCCTCCGCCAGCGAGGTTTTGCGGATTGGCTTGACGGGTAGACTTGAGCGGCTATTTTTTTTCATTTTTCTGTGGCTAATTTCAGTTGACAATCAATTTACGCTTTGGTAGAGAGACCTAGTGGTCAGGCCAATAGACCAATATGACTGTAAGCAAAAAAAAATGGCCCGTCAAGCAATTTTAGACATTTTTGAAAGGAAAATACGACTTTGGGGGGCTCAGAGTTCCTTTCGGCCCGAAAAGAAAAGGAGGTTATCAAGTTGTTCAACCATTTTCAGAACCGCGTGCAACCGGCTGTGAGGTTCTTAACGCGAGAACAGGCTGAAGAAATCCATTTAGCTGCTCTGGGGATTCTGGAGCACACAGGAATTCAGGTTCATCTTTCCGAAGTCGTTGACATGTTGGCGGGAGCCGGATGCCGGGTGATGGATAAAAAGACAGTGTGCATTCCTCCACATATTGTGGAGGAGGCGATTCGCCGAGTGCCATCCAAAGCTAACATGTTCTCCCGTCAGGGCCGGCTGGTCATGACCTTAGAGGACCGGAAATCCTATTGGGGCACTGGATCCGACACACCCTTCATCCGTGACACCTTCAGCGGAGAACGCAGACGCACTAACCTTCAGGATGTGGAAAATGCCACCCGAATTGTGGATGCCTGCAAAAACATGGATTTCCATATGTGCATGGGTGTTGCGCACGAACTGCCCCAGAACATCGCCGATAAACATCATTTTTTTGCGATGGTCAAAAATACAACCAAGCCCCTGGTTTTCACGGCCAGTTCTGTCGAAAATCTCAAAGATATGCATGAGATGGCCGGAATCGTCGTCGGCTCGACCGAGCGCCTTA
>JASFGM010000246.1:0-5261 GCA_050123755.1 Desulfobacterales bacterium | reverse complement strand
TTTTATAGCCTGTATATCATCTCCCATATCCGGTACAATTACGATAATTGTGGTTTGAGCGCTTTTTGCAACGTCAACTTCGTCTTGGCCGACACCCACGGTCTCAATGATGATGTAATCTTTTCCGATAGCATCAAGAATATCAACGGCACCTTTAGTTGATTGCGTAAGGCCCCCAAAATAGCCCCGCGTTGCCAACGAGCGAATAAATACACCTTCATCCGCTGCATGTCTTTGCATTCTGACACGATCACCCAAAATAGCGCCTCCGCTAAAGGGGCTTGTCGGATCAATCGCAAGGACACCTACCGTCTTGCGATTGAGCCGGAAATGTCGAATCATTTCATTTACTAGAGTGCTTTTGCCGACACCCGGTGCTCCAGTGACGCCGATTACATAAGCGTTGCCCGTATGTGGGTGTAATTCCTTTAAAATTTCCCTGACTTCAGGGATTCCATCATCGATGTCCCGTATGAGGCGCGACATCATCCGAATATCTCCAGCCAGAATTTTTTCTACTTCTATTGACATCGTTTTGTTTACCATGTGGCTATCATTTGAGACGATTAAATATTAACGTTTTGAATTAAAAGGGTCAATTGCAAATACACTAAATTTTAATGACGCAATGCAATCCATGTGTATGGTAAAGAATCACACTAAATCTGTCCAAATTTTTTGTTGACAATGATGTATAAATCTTATAAATATGTGGAACACATGTTCCGCAATGTGGAACACTATGTCTTAAGGAGAAGGAACCTTATGATTGTCGACCAAAAAGAGTTTATCCGACGAGGTGCACGGCAATTCCGCAATAAAAAGGCTTTTATATACAAAGCAGGCAAACCCCATCTCCTTGACGGCGTTGGATTAACTTTCAATGAAGTCAACGAACGAGCCAATCGATTATCCAATGCGCTAAAGGCCTTGGGTCATAAACCGGGTACTCTCGTTGCAACTCTGGCTCACAATTGCCTGGAATATGGGGAGATTGAATTTGGGTTGATGAAAGGTGGTTTTCCACAGACTGTCTTGAACCCCATGCTCAATGCAAATGAATTACAGTTTCAGATTGATAACTCAAATTCCTCCGTTCTGATCCTTCAAAAACGCTACGCAGAATTAATCAATTCTATCAGAGAAAAGCTCCCTCGAGTGCAACATTTCATCTGCTTTGATGGGACATCGCCAGATATGCTCGACTATGAAGCAATTCTAAATTCAGCCGACTCCGAAGAACCAGAAATTATTTTAGATCCAAACAGTTTAGGGGAACTCAGATACTCCGGAGGAACCACGGGATTCCCTAAGGGGATAATGCTCCCGTTTAAGAGCGCTGCAGCTGTTACCAGAGATCTTTTTATGGAATATTTAGGAGATTTAACCTCTGAGGATAAATGGTTAGCTATCCAACCTTTGTTTCATGGTGCTGGATGGTATATTCTGCCTGCTTGGGTAAAAGGTATGACACAATATATTGTAAATGATTTTCATGCGGAAACGGCATTAGAGTTAATAGAGAGCGAAAAAATCACAGCAATAAAAACAATACCAACCGTTTTAATGCGGTTGTTAGATTCTCCAAACATTAAGAAACATGATCTGAGTTGTGTTAAAACCATAATTTATGGTGGTGAACCATTACCAGAGCAAAGAGTCAAAGAAGCCATTGATATCTTTGGCCATGTCTTTTTACAGCTGTATGGCCAGACTGAAGCACCGATGATCATTTCGGTAATGAAGAAAGAAGACTATCACCATGATCACCTTTTAAAATCAGTAGGCCGGCCGGCAACATTGGTCAAGGTTAAAATTGTTGATGATAACAATATGGAAGTTACCCCAGGTGAGATCGGGGAAATAGTCGTTACTGGCGATCATTTAATGACAGGATATCTAAACAATCCTGAGGCAACACGTAAAGCGCTAGTTAATGGATGGCTTCATACAAGCGATCTGGGCATGCTTGATGAAGACGGCTATCTTTTTTTAACAGGTGGACGTACCCACGATATGATCATTTCTGGCGGCGAAAATATATATCCTCAAGAAGTGGAACAAGTGCTTTACCGGCATCCGGCAGTCGCTGAGGCATGTGTATTTGGAGTACTGGACAAGAATTGGGGCGAAGCTGTGACGGCTGCGGTTTCGCTTAAGTCGAGTCTGCAAGCATCTGAAAAAGAGTTAATCACTTTTTGTAAAAATCAATTGGCGAGCTATAAAAAGCCCCAACGAATACATTTTTTGGAATTTTTGCCCAGAAGTGGGGCCGGGAAAATTTTACGTAAAGACTTAAAGAAAAAATTTAGCAAAACGCATTAGAACCCTTCTCAAAAATGCGTCTAAGTGTCCATGGCGGTGTTGTCCCGAGAAAATGGGGTTACACATCTATTTTTATGAAGATTGTGGAGTGCATCAAAGCGATTCAAAATGCTCATCCGCCTCAGGCGGACTCCGCGTTTGAATCGGTTTGCGCCTTGCCCTGATGAACACATATATTTATTAAAATCAAGATGTGAAATCCCGCTTTAGCGGGGAACCCTAATCCACTTTTTTGAGAAGGGTTCTATCAGTACAAATTAAAATTAGCTTTGTGAGAGAAAAATCATGAAAAAAAACGCTCAATCGAAGAACATCGTGCCCCTTAAGCCCGGGCTCTATTCAATACCAGATTCCGAAGATAGCCGGGCTGCACTGATTGGAAGCAAATGTTCCGCCTGTAAGGAGATATTTTTTCCCAAGCGAAACCTTTGTCAAAACTGCCAGCATGGGCATCTCGATGAAATTATGTTGAGCACCCATGGTAAGATATACAGTTTCACCACAGTTATGCAGAAACCAGCTAGCCATTATAAAGGACCTGTGCCTTATTCATTCGGGTGGGTCGAATTGCCGGAAGGTGTGAGAATTGAAACATTATATACTGAATGCGAACCGGATGAGCTTAAAATCGGCCTTGAGGTAAAGATGGTACTCGGTAAAATTGATGTGGACGATGAAGGTAAAGAAATTGTCTGTCATATGTTTAGACCTGTTGTTAAGGGGCAGTAATGATATTTTTTTAAAGGAGCTTAGAATATGAGGGATGTGATTGTCGCGGGTGTTGGAATGGCTAAATTCGGTAGGCACCCTGATAAGGAATACCAAGAGCTTGGTTTTAAAGCAGTGATACATGCTTTAAATGATGCCGATATGCAATGGAAAGACATAGAGTCAATTTTCTGTGCAAACGCTTATTCCGGGATGGCTGTTGGGCATAATATCGCTGCGAAAATTGGAAAGACAGGTGTTCCAATCGTTAATATTGAAAATGCTTGTTCAGGTGGAGCTTCTGCATTTCGACTGTGCTATCAGTCAGTGGCTACGGGGATGTATGACGCATGCTTAGCCATTGGTGTCGAAAAGATACCCGGCGGATTATTAAATGATACATCATGGCCCGAGCATGAAAGAAAAATGGGGTTTAATGTTCAGCCTGCAAATTATGCCCTCGAACTACAAAGACATATGAAATCGTATGGAACGACACTAACTCAGGTGGCGCGTGTATCGGTGAAAAATAGAAAAAATGGGGTTCTAAATCCTTATGCCGGATTTCAAAAGAAAGTATCACTGGAAGAGGTTCTTAATTCTAGGGTTATTTCTACCCCTCTTCGCCTGCTAATGTGCTGTGCCAATGGAGATGGCGCTGCAGCAGCTATTTTATGCAGCCCTGGTAAAATAAGGGAAAAAAATAAGAGGGTTAATGTAGCTGCTTCGGTTTTAGTCTCTGAAACTTACGGAAATAAAAAAGGGGCAGGGAGCATAAAGTATTCTAATCCGGATAGGACCGAAATTGCCGCCAAACAAGCATATGAAGCATCTGGATATGGTCCAGAAGATATGGATTTGGTTGAAGTATATGACACAATGGCTTCGGCAGAGATCATTAACGCTGAAAAATTAGGTATATGCAATAAGGGGGAATACGGTCCGCTCCTGGAACAGGGTATGTTTGATTTAGAAGGAAAACTGCCAATTAATAGCAGCGGGGGGCTTTTATCCAGAAGACATCCTCTGTCAGCTTCAGGTTTGGCACAGATTGCTGAAGTCGTATGGCAGCTGAGAGGAGAAGCGGGTCCAAGACAGGTTCCAAAAGCCAGATTGGGTATGTGCCATTGTTTAGGTGCTGGCGGCAACTGTATGATTACAATTCTTAAAAAATAATCCATTCGCAATCAAGGTTATTCCAAATCTCTTTAAGGCTACCTTACTTATGCCAAGGGAAACAACAATCAAATCGATAGTTAAAGGCGCAAATATTCTAAAATTACTGGCGCATGGAAGCAATGGTGTTTTAGAGATTTCAAGAGTCCTGACTTTAAGTAAAGGCACAACGCATAGAATATTGAGAACTTTAGTAGATATTAATTTCGTGGTTCAAGATCCATTATCTGAGAAATACTTATTGGGCCCTGGAATATTGGAGCTTCTATCTAAAATTAATAACACCCATGAATTTTTAGGAATATGTTCATTGGGTGAAATGGAGCGCTTGAGAGCGCTTACTAAAGAAACAGTTTTATTGCATATTAGAATCGGGCTTCACCGTGTTTGCATTGAAGAGGTCGAAAGCACTGAAAATCTAAAATATGTTAACGGAAGGGGATTTGTCGCACCGTTATATACAGGGGCGGCGGGAAAAGTACTCCTTTCCGAGTTATCAGATTCTGAAGCTGAATATTTACTTGACAAAATGAATTTAATTCCATTGACGAAACGAACACAGGTTAATAAAAAAAGGATTTTTTCAGAGATAAAGAAAACAAGAGATTTAGGCTATTCGACAAGCTTCGGTGAAAGAGTATCTGGCAGTGCTTGCATCTCGCTGCCTGTGAAAAATTACTTCGAGCCAGTAGCTCTAAGTGTTCTTGGACCTGACAATAGATTTACGCTTGCCAAAATGCAGCAATTTTTAAGTGAGATAAAAAAGTCAGTTTCCAGAATATCAGATCGTTTATTAAAAAATTGAACAGATTATAATCAATCATAATGATTAACTATACATTTAGACACATGAGAAGATCGGGAGTAGTAAATGGGAATTCATGATAAAGACACCAAAGAAATAATGGATATTGTTAAATTGTGGGAAAAGAATTGTTTAAATCCTTTTCTAAGAGAATTTCCAGAAACGAGACCGAATTTTAAAACTGATATTGGATTGAACATAGAAAAACTGTATACGCCATTAGATTTATCCAACGCTAATTTCAATT
>JASFGM010000245.1:0-5268 GCA_050123755.1 Desulfobacterales bacterium | reverse complement strand
TCCGGGACACATAAAAACCCGGCCTGTACCCTGAAGATGGTAGATGCCGATTTTCTGGCCATGATGGAAGGAACCCTGCCTGCCATGCAGGCTTACACCTCCGGCAAGCTGAAAATCGAAGGCGATATAATGAAGTCGCAATTACTGCAGAAGCTTTTCAAAATAGGTTGAAAAGCAACCGTTCAGGGTTCAGAGGTTAATTAACAGGAGGCAGATATCAGAGGTCAGAGGACAGATGAAAGAAAACAGAGCTCGGAAGTAGGGCAGCCCTCTGCGGCTGTCAGAAACCAGTGGCCTTAATCTCATGGTCCTTTAACCTTTGAACCCTGAACGCTGAACCTTTGAACCATAAACAAATAAAACAATTTACGATTCAACCTCTACCTTGGAGGAAGATGTTATGGCTAGTGGAATAAAAGACAAAGTCGCCATTATCGGAATGGGCTGCTCCCGCTTTGGCGAGCGCTGGGATATGGGCGCTGAAGAATTAATGGTCGAGGCTTTTGAAGAGTGCCTGCAAGACGCCGGAATCGACAAAAACGATATCGGCGCCGCCTGGCTGGGTACCTGCTTTGACAGCATCAATGTGGGCAGAAGTGCCCTGCCCATGTCCTTGACCCTTCGCCTTCCGATGATTCCGGTTACCCGGGTGGAAAATTATTGTGCGACGGGAACCGAAGCGTTTCGAGGCGCCTGTTATGCGGTGGCTTCCGGCGCTTACGATATTTGTCTGGCTTTGGGAGTGGAAAAACTCAAAGATACCGGCTATGGCGGTCTTCCCAGTTTCACGGGATCAGATTCCGGAAGCCTTACCTGGCAGTGGTTTCCGAACATGACCGCTCCCGGGGCCTTTGCCCAGCTGGCCACGGCCTATGCCGCTAAATATAAGGTGACCGATCAGGAACTCAAACGCGCCATGGCGCACGTCTCTGCCAAAAGCCATGCCAATGGTGCCCTGAATCCCAAAGCACACCTGCGAAAAGCGGTTACCGAAGAGCAGGTGATGGCGGCTCCGATTATCGCTCACCCTTTGGGTCTGTTTGACTGCTGCGGGGTTAGTGACGGCGCTGCCTGTGCGATTGTGACCACTCCTGAAATGGCCAAAAAGATGGGCAAAAAAGATTTTGTTAGCGTTAAAGCCCTGCAGCTGGCATTGAGCAGTGGGGAGGAGATGGGCTATAACGACTGGGACGGCGACCATTTTATCACCACCAGCAAATGCAGCACCGAAGCATACAAAGAGGCCGGTATTACGAAACCGCGGGAAGAAATCAACATGATGGAGGTCCATGATTGTTTTTCGATCACCGAGCTGGTGACCATGGAAGATCTTCATATTTCTGAAAGGGGTCAGGCTTACAGAGACGTTATGGATGGATTTTACGATCGAGACGGTAAAATTCCATGTCAGGTGGACGGCGGTCTCAAATGCTTTGGCCATCCCATCGGGGCATCCGGGCTCAGAATGCTGTATGAGCTGTATTTACAGTTTCACGGTCGTGCCAGTGAGCGTCAAATTGATAACCCCGGATACGGCCTGACCCATAATCTGGGAGGCTTTCCGGCCATGAATGTTTGCAGTATCTCCATTATCGGGAAGTTCAAGCAATAATCGAGCGGCACATTGAAGGCTTTGAGGGGCGGCTCAAAATGCTCGAAGGTCGCGGCAAGATGCCGTTCCCACGTGTTTTTGGGTAATTAGAACAAAAGCGCAATATGATGTCTAAAATTAGTGGGAGTGGCTTCCAGCCACGATTCGCAATGCAATGTTCATAATTCACTACCCATCTGAGCCTATTTTATGGAAATTCTACAATACACCGAGGACCATCAAAATTTTAGAGAACGGCTGCGTCGTTTTCTGGAAAAAGAAGTGACGCCGCATGCGGATCAATGGGAAAAGGATGGGATTGTTCCCAAAGAGGCCTGGAAGAAAATGGGTCAGGCCGGGTTCCTTTGTACGGAAGTTTTACCCGAGTACGGGGGTTTAGGAGGGGATTTTTTGTATTCCGTCATTGTAACCGAAGAGATCTCACGAACCTATCAAAATGGTCTGGTTGCGTCGCTGCACAGCGATATTGTTGTTCCGTACATCACCACATTCGGTTCGGATAAAATTAAAAAAAAATATCTTCCGGGCTGTGTCTCCGGTGACATCATATCGGCAGTGGCAATGACAGAACCGGATGCCGGAAGTGATCTTGCCGGCATAAAAACATCCGCGGTCGAAGAAGGCGATGAGGTAATCCTCAACGGCTCCAAAACATTTATATCCAATGGCATTATTGCCGATCTGGTGGTGCTGGCGGCGCGGGACCCCGTGGTCGAGGATCCGTACCAGGCCATTTCGCTTTATCTGGTTGAATCCGGAACGCCGGGCTTCGAGAAGGGGCGCCGGTTGAAAAAAATGGGATTGTGGAGCCAGGATACCGCCGAACTCTTTTTTTCCAAATGCCGCATACCCAAAACGAATCGTCTGGGCAAAAAGGGAGACGGGTTTTTAATGCTCATGCAAAAACTGCAGCAGGAACGTCTTGTGTGTGCCATTTGGGCGGTTGCAGCTGCAGAACGCATCTTGGAATGGACCATGGCGCATTGCCAAAACACCCGGATTTCAGAAAAACCCATTTCTAAGTTTCAAGTTGTCCAATTCGGCTTGGTGGAAATGGCCACCGAAGTAAAACTGGGTCGAACCTTTGTCGACAAACTCATCAGGGATCATATGGAAGGTGAAAATGTAGTGATCGAGACGTCCATGGCCAAATATTGGACTACAGATATGGTCAAGCGGATTGCAGATCGTTCACTCGATTTCTGCGGAACCTTCGGGATCCTGGAAAAATGTTCCCTTGCCCAGGCCTGGCGGGATGTGAGGGTGATGTCCATATTTGCGGGGACCAATGAGATTATGAAGTCTATTTCAGCCAAATTTATGGGGCTGTAGCAAAATCTCATATTCTGTCCTATGGTCCGCCTCAGGCGGATTGTGAGCCCCTTCAAAATGCTCGCGTACATTTATTCAGTTTAGCCGGTTGAGCCCGTAACCTGTGAGCCGGGGAAAAAATATAATATCAGACATTATTCATCTTTTAACGGGCTCAACTGGAAACGGGCCAACCGGATAAACTTTTTCTATTCATCTTTGTTTTCAATTTATTCGCAAGATGTTAAATAAACGATCAAATTATCATAAATAAAAAACTATTTAAATAATGGTAGGAGCAATAAATTGTCAAAGGGAATCAGTCGAAGAGATTTTTTGAAGTATTCCGGGACAGCCGGGGGCGCTTTATTATTCGGTATACATGGAGGTCCGGTTATGGCGAATCGTAAAAGTCGAGTAGCGTTTGTAAGCACCGAAGATCGAAAATCAGGGGTTTCAGTATCCATAAAAACGCTGGGTATAAACCCGGTAAAGAACAAAGATGTCCTCATCAAACCCAATTTCAATACCGCCGATCTTACCCCCGGATCAACGCATAATGATACCCTGGTTGCCTTGGCAGAGGAGGTCTGGGAGATGGGCGCCAAATCGGTCAGTCTGGGTGAGCGAAGCTATCCGCCTACCCGATCGGTCATGGCGCAAAAGGGTATCCTTCCGCTGATGAAGAAACTGGATGTTGAAATTATTGACTTCGATCAGCTCGATAAAAATGATTGGGTCAAGGTCAAGCCCAAAGAATCTCATTGGGAGGACGGATTTCGGGTTGCGCGCCCCGTCCTGGAGTCCGAATGCCTCATTTCGACCTGCTGCCTGAAAACCCACCAGTATGGGGGTGTCTTCACAATGTCGCTTAAACTTCATGTCGGGGTGGTTCCCACAAGCCGGCATGGCTATAATTATATGCGTGAACTTCACCGATCACCCTACCAGCGTAAGCTGATAGCAGAAATAAATGCACCATTTAAGCCGGCCCTTGTCGTTTTGGACGGAATTGATGCTTTTGTGGATGGTGGACCTGTAACCGGCAAACGTGCCAAGGGGAATGTCTTTCTGGCCTCCCGCGATCGCGTGGCGATTGATGCAGTCGGTTTAGCGATATTGCAATCACTGGGGAGTAACAATCAAATCATGAATACCAATATTTTCAAACAGGAACAAATTGCCAGAGCCGCTGAAATCGGTTTAGGCGCGGCAGCCCCTTCGGAGATCGAGGTGATTCCCGCAAATGCGCAGAGTCAAAAATATCGAGATCGGATTGTTGAGATATTAAACAAGGGCTAATGGCACAGACCAAAGGGAACCATCCGAAATTTTACTCCAGACTTTTTTATTTGAACATTAACTGTGCCAAATAATTTATGCCTCTATCAGGTTAATAATTTCACATATTCCCTCAAACTTTTATCCCCCTTTTTCCATTTGGCAAACCAGAACTTTTTGGCCCAAATCTCAAGACAGGCCATTTGGAAGGATGTAAGATCTTCAATCTTCTTTAAGAATACGTCGCTTTTGACCTTCCACTTGTCATCCAGATTTCTAAAGGTCATCGCATCATCACAAAATATTTTAAACTGCTGGCCAGCCAATTGTGGACTTAGTTTTGTTTCCTTGAAGGCTTCGACCAAAAAAGATAATTCTCCATCCGAAAAATGTCCTCTGATTTCATGAAGCGCACGGTTATAAAGCATTGGAAACCCGTCGAGAACATATTCTGCTCCGGCATTTAGCGTATTGAAATTTTTTGATAAAAAGTCTTGGCTCTGACTTTCAATTCTTGGACTGATTTTTTTCTTTTCCATACCATTTCCCTTTCGGATATGTTCAGGAGATCTTAAAATTTTTGTCTGGCAAAAGTCAAGAAAATAACATGAAGACTGGTAGAGATCAAATATTGCCCTCCCCAATATATTGCAGGCACATTATCAGATCTTTTTTAGGCTATGCTTCAGAATCTCTCCTTTTTTAAGCGCACGGCAGCACCCAATAGCCAGCTCTACACAAAAATAATAATTCATAAAAAAAGAATGTTATAACGATCCCGGAATCTGTCAACCTAATTATTTGCTTATGGACATAAAATAATCTTGACAAATGCTGGCAAATTATTATATTTTTATAGGGCAAAAAGAATGAACCGCCGATTTTCTATCTTCCGGAAACTTGAAGTGTGGGGTCGAATCACAGAAGTAATTAGACGTTAATTTGATTTGGGAAGGAGGTCAGGTTATGGCGACTGTTGATAAAAAAAATACCGAGAAAAAAAACAATTATCTGTCTTTAGTATATTTTTTTCTTGGCTTTGGATTATTTATGTTTACAAGAAC
>JASFGM010000244.1:0-5285 GCA_050123755.1 Desulfobacterales bacterium | reverse complement strand
CCCAGCAGCCCTTCGGCCTTGCGCTGGGTGATCAGAACCCGATCGTTTTTAAAGACAACGCCCACCGCGATATGATATTGCGGCGTGGCTTTTGACAGTTGGCGTTTCGGAAAACTGGCGACCTGGTTGGTTGTATACGCCCGACAAAAGGGATTTAGCGGACAGGCATCGCAGCAAGGATTGCGGGGCTTGCAGATTAAGGCGCCGAGCTCCATCACGGCCTGGTTGAAGATCCCCGGCTGCTGAGCATCCAGGAGCTTGTCGGCGGCTTCTTTAAACCTGTTTTGGGAACCGGCCTGATTCACAGGCGCATGAATTTTATACAAGCGGGCCAAGACGCGCTTGACATTGCCGTCGACCACCGCATGCGGTTGATCGAAGGCCATGCTCAATACGGCGGCAGCGATATAATCGCCCACGCCGGGCAGGTTGTGAAAAGCCTCCCACGTATTTGGAATCCTGCCGCCATGATCCTGCACCACCGCCTGAGCGGCGCGGTGCAGATTGCGAGCCCGGGCGTAATATCCCATCCCTTCCCAGGCTTTGAGAATCGCCTGTAAATCGGCGCCGGCCAGCGCTTTAATATTTGGAAATGTTTTTAGAAATCGGCGGTAATAGTTTAACACCGTGTTTACCTGGGTCTGCTGCAGCATCACCTCTGAAACCCAGATGCGATAAGAATTCTTTGTTCGGCGCCACGGTAAATCGCGATGATTCGCGAGATACCACTTAATCAATTGTTTTCTCAGAAATTCGAGGTCAATGCTATTCATGCAAGAACAAATCGCCTATGGGTTCTAAACGTTGCTCTACTTTTTACCGAGTATGCGCTCTACCATGGTCTGGACATCCGAAGTGGGCTCTTTGCACGCAAAGCCTTTGCATACATGGGCGCTGGCTTTGCCTTTAACGAGTTGCAGGCCATCGGTGTAGCCTGCAAATTTAGCCAGCCGCTCGGCATTTTGGTCCGATTTGACCAGCGTCACCTTATTGGGTGTGAAATTCAGGTTCAAGGCAGCCAGCAGTTTGCGGGCATCGCCTTTATCAGGTTCGCCGGAAATCACCACCTCCTGGCCCGGACGAACGGCAAAATCGACACCCAACAGAAAATAGGTGAAAGCCGTCGGCTGAGACTTTACCGTGCCGGCAAAGGTGCGCATCTGCTCGTGGGCTTTCGTATCCCATTTGGGATCTCCCGTCAACCGGGCCAGCCACAGCAGGTTTAATAACGAAACGGAATTGGCCGAAGGAATGGCACCATCATACAGCTCCTTGGGCCGTACCGGAAGCGCTGCGCTTTTATTGGCGGTTGAGAAAAAACCGCCGCCGGTTTCGTCCCAAAAATCGTGCAGCATCGTTTTTTGCAACGCGGCCGCTTCTTCAGCGTACGTCAAATCAAAGGTTGCCTGGTATAAATTTAGCAGTCCGAATATCAAAAAGGCATAATCGGCAGCCTGGGCTTCAATGGCCAGCTCGCCGTCTCTGAAGCGATGAAACAGCCTGCCGTGACCATCCCGCATTTTTGTCAGAATGAATTGGGCCGAATTCTCTGCGGCCCGGGCGTATTCGGGCTTATTCAGAATCCGGGCAGCCTGAGACAGAGAAGCAATCATCAGACCGTTCCAGTCGGTCAGAATCTTATCGTCTTTTAGCGGGTGAATCCGATCCTTGCGGGATTGATACAATTTTTGGCAGATTTTTTTCCATTGTTTGTGAATCTCCTGTTCGGTCAGATTCAACTCCCCGGCCCATTGGCCCAGCGATTTTTCCAGATGAAGAATGTTGGCCCCGGTTTTTTGTCCGCTGGCTTCGTCGGAAAAATTGCCGTCCGGTTTCAGATTCAATATTGTTTCCCATATCTCCGACCGGTCGTCCCCCAGCACCTTTCTGAATTCGTCAACGTGCCATACATAGAATTTACCTTCTTCGCCTTCGCTGTCGGCATCTTCGGCCGAGAAAAATGCACCGTCCGGAGATGTCATATCCCTTAAGACATAGGTAAAGATTTCATCGGCTGTTTGGGCATAGAAGTCATTTTTGGTGATCTGGTAGGTTTCTAAACAGGCCTGGGCAATAAGGGCCTGGTCGTACAGCATTTTTTCAAAATGCGGCAGCAACCATTGTGAGTCCGTAGAATAGCGGTGAAAACCATAGCCGACGTGGTCCCAGATTCCACCCAGGCGCATCGCTTGCAATGTTTTTTCCACCATCTTCAGCGCTTTGGCGTCCGCAGTGCGGTGGTAACAGCGCAGTAAAAAGAGCAGGCGATGGGGCGTCGGGAATTTGGGGGCGCCTTCGAAGCCGCCGAATTGGGAGTCGTAGCCTTGCCGGATCAGCTCAAAGGCGTGATCCAGAAGGGATTCGCCAGGTTCATCGGCCGCTGAAAAGGTAAATGCACGGTCTAACGTGGCCGCGATACTGGCGGCTGAGGAATGTACTTTATCGGTTTGGGTGGTCCAGAGGCTGTGTACCTGCTGACACAGTTCGACAAGGCCGGCGCGGCCAAAGCGGTTGCGCTTGGGAAGGTAAGTGGCGGCGAAGAAAGGTTGTTTATCGGGTGTAAGGAACAGGTTCAGGGGCCAGCCGCCGCTTCCGGTTAGCATCTGGCAGGCAGCCATGTACACGGCATCAATATCCGGTCTCTCCTCGCGGTCCACTTTGATACAAATAAATGTGTCATTCAGAACCCGGGCAACCGCTTCGTCTTCAAACGATTCTTTTTCCATAACATGACACCAGTGGCAGGTGGCATAGCCGATGGAAATAAAAACCGGTTTGTTTTGTGTTTTCGCCAGCGCAAACGTCTCTTCAGACCAGGCATGCCAGTCGACCGGGTTATGGGCATGCTGCAGAAGATAGGGACTTTTTTCATTTATTAGCTGATTGGGAGCCATCGTATCCTCCGGGCAGTAAGAAATTTCAATTTATTTCAAGCGGTTATAAGAATTGAATATCGAATGTCGAACAAGGAATTTCGGATTTCGAAGTTTTTTCTCGCACCGATTTAATTTTTTCTAGAAAACAAACTGTGATTAAAAACATAGGCACTCAAGTAGCCATCCGCAATGTTTAAAGACCTAAACTCGTTTCAAAACAGTTAGATTTTAGTTCCCCGCTTAAAAGCGGGATTTCACATCTTGATTGAATAAATTAATGTGTTCAGCAGGGCAAGGCAGGCCGTGTTGAGGTGACGGAGCGTACTTTAAGTACCTGACTAAATCTTGACGCTGCCCTACACCGCCCTGGGCGAAAAGAAGATGATTGTTTTGAAACGAGTTTTAGCGGTTTTTGAGGTGATCGTATGGCGGATGGGTTGTCAATCGCGGGTCTTCGATCGGTTTTCCGACCGTAAAATGATAGAGACTTTGATAGTGATTGTCGCTAAACCCCATTATTTCGTGGACGGCGTCATCAAAAAAACAACCGATCCCCGTGCCTCTGACACCGTGGGCTTCGGCTTCCAGATACAACACCTGCCCGATCATTCCGGTTTCCCAGAATAAATGGCGATAAAGATAGGGTTGGGCTGCAACGATCTCTTTGAATTTTGCAATCATTCCCACAGAAAAGGCACTGAAACCGGCGATCTCCTGGTGACAGCTGACCATCATGGCCTGCTGCCTGAAGTTACCCTCGGAAAGAAGATACAACGGAATTTTCGTTTCGACGGGCTCCCACTTAAAATCGGATCGCGAAAGCCGCTTGACTTCATCTAAATCATTTTGCGTGCGCAAAAAGAAATATAGCCCCGGTGTCAGCCCGACAACGTTATGAACAAAAATAAGCAGATGGGTCGCAGGCCCTATCAGTTCGGCGTCAAACGGTGCGCAATCCATGCGCGGCAGGGTTTTGTCGAGCATGCTTAAAAACTGGTTTTTGGTAATCGATCCATCGGGATCGAAGGATGTCGCACTTCTGCGTTTTCGAATGATATCCGGCGCAGACAATGGACTGGCCTCGTTTGCAAACCACGGTTGCTTTCCAAGGTCGCAGATGATTTCTTCAGAGGGAGCCTTTTTTGTCAACCGGGCTGTTGTGTAGATGCTCTCCCAGTTTATGGACATTTGACTCAATATTTCAGGCTCTCCGATAAACTTCAGCCCGGCAAATTGCGAAACAATGGGATCCGGTAAACCGCGGGGGATGTGATTTGATTTATGCGGGTGCACAAAACATAAGAAATCGGCATGCTCCTCTTCCAGTTTTCGAAAACGGGTTTGTTCAAAGCCCAAAACCGCATCGATCTCATCATCTGACAAGCAGCTTAAATAGGTAACTTTCCAGCCGTACAGATTGGCCGAAAAACTCATACAGGCCAGCGCATGACCGGCATCATGGTTGCAATAACGGAATGCGCGCTCACCGTATTTCCAGGATTCGCGCCAGAATATGCTGCTGATCCCGATTAAAAATCCCTCTGTTTCAAAATGCGCTGCAATGCGTTGCCAGAGTCGGGCAGGAATATCAGCGCGTTTCTCCAGCACGTGGCCAAGCGCATTGTAGTGGTAGACGCCGCTGTTTATCGGACGAATGGGCGGCAGGATCAGATGCGCCTCGGTGGGATGAAGGTTTCCACTCGAAGGGTTCACTCTTAACGACCAGCGGGAACCGGCCGCCGCTTTCCAGGCGGATAACCCCAGAGACAGTTCAAGAAAGCCGGCAATGGTTTCAATCGTAAAGGGCTGTTGCGGATTGTTTTTTCTCTCATATAAATCCAGATAAGCGCCGGATGGATCCTGCTTCAGCAGTTTGAGGGGGTGAACCGGCGACCCGGTGTAAGTTCGAAACGGGTTCGGCTGATTTTTCCAATCCATGTAGCCTGGCGATCTGGCATAGCGGTCGTAATGATGTTTGGTTGCTTCGTGGTAGTTTATTATTTCATTAAACTTTGCGGATGTCATTGTATATCATATAAAAAGGGCGACCCCGTGCGGGTGTCGCCCTTTTGTGTTAGCGTTTAAATTTTTTAATCGCCGCAGTGTCCTGCTGTGCTGCAGCTTCCGCATGCGGCATCGCCGGCACCGAATTCGATGCTGGAATCGATTTTAAACCCGTACCCCAGAAAATCGACCTTTACGGGTTGTGCTTTCTCATAGAATTCTTTTTCCATGATAAATTGGAAACCATTTACATCGAACACATTATCGTTGTCTTTGGGCTCATCCAGAGCCATGGCCAGGGAAGGGCCGCCTCAACCGCCTGCATTCAAAAAGATCCGAATCGGTGTGACCTCTTTGCCATTAAAGTATTCCTGAATCTGTTTGGTTGCTTCTTCAGTTACTTCC
>JASFGM010000243.1:0-5300 GCA_050123755.1 Desulfobacterales bacterium | reverse complement strand
TGATGATGATCGGCCCGGCACCGATGATTAAGATCCGATGGATGTCAGTTCGTTTGGGCATAAATAAGTTTCTTGTTCAATTGGTTTGATTGGTTCTATTGGTTTAATTGGTTAAACCTGGGTTTCAGAAACGAATCCAACCAATAAAACGAATCGAACCAATCGAACCCTATTTCATTAGTTCTTTAAACTCATCAAAGAGATAGCGTGCATCGTGCGGACCTGGAGATGCTTCAGGATGGTATTGCACCGAAAATATCGGGTATTTGCGGTGCCGAAATCCCTCCAGGGTATTGTCATTTAAGTTGATGTGGGTGATTTCAACATCATTTTCCTGAAGTGATTCCGAATCAACTGCAAATCCATGGTTCTGAGAGGTAATTTCGACCCTCCCGGATCGAAAATTTTTGACCGGTTGATTAGCACCCCGGTGACCGAATTTCAACTTAAAAGTTTTGGCACCCAGCGCCAGCCCGAGGAGTTGGTGACCGAGGCAGATACCGAAAATGGGCCGGTAGTCCAATAACGAACGAATCGTTTCAATTGCATCGCTAACCGGCTCGGGGTCCCCCGGACCGTTTGAGAGCAAAATGCCATCCGGCGCCATGGCTTCAATGGTGCCGGCGCTGGTGGCAGACGGCACCACCACCAGTTCAACGCCGGCCTGTTCAAGTTGTCTCAGGATATTAAATTTGATGCCAAAATCAAATGCGATCACCGATCGTTTTACGCCACGATGGCGCCAGATGGTTTTGTCCAGCGGGCGGCTGTCGGAATTAAAAAATTGCGGCTTGCCGCTCTCCCAATAAAAGAGATTCGGGGTCGTTACCACCTTCGCCAGGTTTAAACCCGCCATTTTGGGAATTTCATTGGCTCTTTTCACCAGAGAGGCCGGTGTTAAATCGTCAGTGGAAATAATCGCCCGCATGGCGCCGGCATTTCGGATATGCCGCGTAATGGCCCGGGTATCCAGGTGTTCAACACCCAGTATCTCATGGCTTGTCAGGTAATCGGCCAGGGTTGCCGTCGATCGGAAATTACTGGGGTAGGCCTGATACTCTTTAATTATAAAGGCCGCAACCTGTATGCGGCCGGATTCAATATCTTCAGGATTGATCCCGTAGTTTCCAATAAGCGGATAGGTCATGACGACCATTTGCCCGCGGTAAGAGGGGTCGGTCAGGACTTCCTGATAGCCGGTCATGCCGGTGTTAAATACAACTTCGCCCGAAGCTTCTCCCTTTCCGGTAAATGACCGGCAGGGAAAGGTGCGGCCGTCCTCTAGTGCCAGTAATGCATCCATACAAATAATATTTTGTTTTATTGGTTCTATTTGTTCAATTGGTTCAATTGGTTCAATTGGTTTAGAAGATATGGCCTATAAAAACAACCCAGAAAACCAATGGAACCAATCAAACTAATTTAAACTATTCGATAGTTGTGTTTTCGACCAAATCCCACACCCCGCAGGGACAGGCTCCGGCACAGAAACCGCATCCGATGCATCGGTTTTCATCCACGACATATTCATAAGCATCACTTTCCAGATCTTTTCTGCTGATGGCAGACTGCGGGCAAACAGAAACACAAATGCCGCAGTCCCGACAGGCACCGCAGGATGAGCATTGTGAACTGCAGTGATCCAGATCGGCAAATTCGGTAATCCGGGGATCAAAATATTCCAGCGTCACCCGCTGGCGATCGATCATGGCGCGCTTGTCAACAGCCGGCGTTTTGTCTTCCAACATATCGCAAATAGTGCGGGCGACAATTCGGCCCGAGCCAATGGCTTCGGTCAGCAACCCCGGTTGGACCACATCGCCGATGGCAAAGATTTGGGTGTCAGACGTCTGGTAAGTGTCATTCACTTTAACAAAACCATTTTCGGTAGCAACATTATCGGGAATAAACTCAAGATCCGGTACATCGCCAATCGAAACAATCACCGTATCGGCGGGCACTTCTTCTGCGCTGGTCAATTTCACGCCGGATTTGGTAATTTCCCGGGCAAATACCGGCCACATAAATTCTGCTCCCGCCGTCTCGGCGGCTTCTCTTTCTTTGCCGAAAGACGCCGGTTCCTGAATATCCAGCAGGGTAATTTTTTGGGCGCCCAGGCGATGGGCTTCAGCCGCCGCGTCGCAGCCCACATTGCCGGCTCCGATGATGACCACGTTTTTGCCCACCTTGGTTTTGTTCTGCTTGGCCGCCGTCAGAAAATCAAGGGCCGTGATGGTCCTTTGATTGCCCGGAATTGGAAGGCTTCTCGGTTTCTGTGCACCGGTCGCAATGACGACAAAGTCAAAATCCTTTTTGAGCTGGGTGATGTCTTTCGGGCCCAGGGGTTGTTGGAGGTTTACCTGGGCAATTACCTCTTTGACCCGTTGCATCTCTTTGGTGATCACTTTTTTCGGAATACGGCTTTCAGGAATCACCCGCGTGATTTTACCACCTAGAGCCTTGGCCACCTCGTAAATAGTGACCTGATGCCCGTGTCGGCGCAACTGCCAGGCCACCGAAATCCCTGCCGGTCCCCCACCGATGACCGCGATCTTTTTGTCGCTCTCCGGCGGCAGATCGGGCAGTTTGGCCTTGATGCTGGCCTGCCCCAGCTGGGTGACATCGACCGGTGCCATGGCTGAAATTTGCCGAGTGCAGGACTGCATACACAGGTTGGGGCACAGATATCCGCAAATCGATGCCGGAAAAGGTGTATAGCCCAGCGCCAGATCAACGGCTTCATCCACGCGTCCTTCACGGATCAAACGCCATCTTTCCTGAACAGGGATACCGGTCGGGCAGGTGGCTTCACAGGGTGCGGCGTATTTACGGTTTTCCCAAACCGGAACGAATCGCCGCAGAAAGCCGTTGGTAATCAGGGGAATCGGACTTCGATCCAGATGGGTGAGATCGCCGATTAAGCCCCCCTGCCCCAGTTCCGCTTCCCATACATCCGCACGAAATGAAGTCATGGATCGCATCGGGCGGGAAACTTTTTCCTGGGGCGTGCGCGCCACTAAAAGCTGCCATTGTTCTTTGTCGCAAAACGTTTTAATGAGCTCGGATCGATCAATTTGCTGCAGAAAAACTTTTAAATTCTCTGTCAGCCAGTTCCAGTCATCGTCCTTAATGGGAATCAGTTTCGCATCGGCCTGGTAGTAACCCGCATGCGGTCCGCGGAAGAACACCTTCCCGCCGACCATTCCGACCAAGGGTCGATACCCCAGGATATTCTCGGGGTTCTGAGGCTCATGTCCGCAAATTACGGCGATTCCACCGGCCATAAATTCACCGAAGTAATCACCGGCAGCGCCCAGCACCCAGAGCTCGGGCGGTGCAAATCGTGGATTATGCTTGGTCATGGTCATACCGCGGGCCCCGATGTTGCCAGCAATAAAAATTTTGCCCTGCGCCATGGCATTGGCGCAGCCATTGCCGGCATTTCCATGTACGACAATCTCCGCACCGGCATTGAGCCAGCCCACATCATCTGAGGCCGGACCTAAAACTTCAATAAAGGTGTTGGGAAATCCCATTGATCCCACACGCTGCCCGGGGTGGCCGGTTATTTTGATATGAACCGGTTCATTTGCCGTGGGCCACAGGCGGCCGCCGATGCCATGCTGACCAAAGGCATGAACCTCTATCGAACGCCGCCCCCGGGCAACCGCCGCTTGAATCTGATCTTCCAGTACCCTTGATTCCAGTCTTTCCCCGCTGAATTTACCCGAAACCACATGGGGTGATTTATTGTTAACCGTGGCTTGGTTATCCATTTATGGTCTCCAAAAGACACTTTGTTCTATTGGTTCTATTGGTTTTATTTGTTTGATTGGTCTGATTGGTTTGAAAACGATTCAAAGTCCTGACATTAACCAATGAAACCAATCAAACGAATTAAACAACGTACTTAATCTTCAATCGCTCCGCTACACTGGGATCATCGATGCCCAGCGCATCGGACATGCCGATGGGCAGTGATGTAGATCGCCCCAGCGGCGCTACTATTTTTTTAAGTTCAATATCAAAGCTTAAATAAAGGTCGACCAGCCGTTGTGCCACCTGCTCGGCGTCAAGGCGCCGATACAGGCGCGGGTCCTGGGATGTTATGCCCTTAGGACAAAGGCCGATGTTGCAAATGTTACAGCGGTCGGATTCAGAACCCAGACACCCGGCAGCAGCCTGCATGACGTATTTGCCGATTTGCACACCGCTGGCGCCCAGCATAATAAGCGCGGCGGCATTGGCCGCCAGATTCCCGTTTTTGCCGACGCCGCCGCCGGCCAGCAACGGCAGCTGATTTTGCATGCCCAACTCCACCAGGGTCAAATAGCCATCGCGAATGTTGCTGGCGATGGGATGGCCCATGTGGTTCATGGAAACATTATACGCTGCAGCGGTCCCCCCGTCCTCACCGTCAATCGCCAGCCCCGCAGCGTAAGGGTTGCGGGTCAGATTGTTTAAGACCGCCATCGCCGTCGAGGTGGCCGAAATTTTCGGGTACACCGGTACGCGAAAGCCCCAGGCCATATACATGGACTGGATCATCTTGGCCACCGATTCTTCGATGGAGTATTTCGTCTGGTGGGTGGGCGGGCTCGGCAGGCTCACACCGGCGGGCACGCCCCGGATGGCGGCGATCAGTTTGTTGACTTTGTACCACATCAGCAGCCCGCCATCACCGGGTTTGGCGCCCTGCCCGTATTTGATCTCGATGGCACAGGGATCTTCTTTCATTTCGGGGATGGCGTGAATAATCTCATCCCAGCCGAAGTAGCCGCTGGCGATCTGCAGGATGACATATTTTAAAAACCGAGACCGCAACAGCCGCGGCGGGCATCCACCCTCACCGGTACAGATCCGCACCGGCATACCCAGTTCTTCGTTTAAATAGGCCACACCCATCTGCAATCCTTCCCACATGCTGGGTGAAAGGGCCCCGAAAGACATGGCCCCGACAATCAAGGGATAGATTTCGCGAACCGGCGGAATCCAGCCGTTTACGCTTAAAAATTTCAGATTATCTTCGGGCGGCAAAACGCGCCCCAGCAAAGTGCGCAGTTCGAACTCATGGCGGCCGGCATCCAGGGCCGGGTCAGTTAGCATCGAGATGCGGATAAATTTCAGACGATCGAGAATACCGCCGGGCACATTGCGCCGTCCGCCCCGTCTGCGGGGCTGGCCGCCCCGGTCAACGTGAAATTTGAGTTTATCGGCTTCATCACTTCGGCAGGGAACGATGCAGTCATTGGGGCAAACCATGGTGCACATGGCACAGCCGATACAGCGGTAGGCCGGGT
>JASFGM010000242.1:0-5320 GCA_050123755.1 Desulfobacterales bacterium | reverse complement strand
GGAAAAGTCGCCGAGGTGGCCAAAGCCTGCTTTGACAACGGCATCGCCAGTGTGGGCAGCACCGGCAACCGGCTGGCGATCCCGGATTTTGATATCGACAACCCCGAGCAGGGTATTTGCCATTTGCAGGATGAACCCACCCTGGCCTGTTTTTCAGGACCCTGGATCAAACCGCTGGCCCTGCGGGACGTCTATGAAATGCGAAAACAATGCAATCCGGACAACATGGTTATGGGCAGCGGTGGGATCGAAAGATGGAACGATGCCGTTCAAATGATGATGTGCGGGGCGGATTTTATCCAGATTTGCACCGGGGTGATGATCAAAGGCCCTAAAATATTGCCGAAAATCGTCAAAAACATGCGGCAGTTTATGAAAGAAAAAGGCTATGACAATTACATGGATTTCAGGGGTATTGTCGTACCGCGGATCACCCCCACCGACCGGCTGACCCTATACAAGGGCTATGCCGAAGTCGATGAAGACAAGTGCACGGGATGCGGTATCTGTGCGGATATCGGCCATTGCTATGCCATCACCATGCAAGATGAAAAGGCCAAAATAACCCTGGATGACTGCACCGGATGCAGTACCTGCACGGATGTGTGTCCGGCAAGTGCGGTTTCCATGCATAAGCTCGATAGGATCGACTAAACCCCATCAAAAAATAAAAAAAGGAGTAGAAAAATGGCCCAGTTTAGCAAACTAGAAGTATTAACAGCGATGGAAGAGATCGGCTTGATCCCTGTATTTTATAACAAGGATTTTGAGGTTGCCGCTGAAATTGTAAAAGCGTGCGTGCGCGGCGGCGCTAAACTTGTCGAATTTACGAATCGGGGCGATTATGCCTATCAAGTGTTTGGAAAGCTATCCCAGCATTTTTCCGAAAGTGATGAAGAGATCATTTTAGGGGTGGGCTCGGTTATTGATCCATACACTGCTGCGCTGTACATCAACAATGGTGCCAATTTTATAGTCGGGCCGATTTTGAACCCGGAAGTCGCTAAAATTTGTAACCGGCGTCAGGTTGCTTATTCTGGCGGATGTGGCACTGCCAGTGAAATTTCGTTTGCCAATGAAATCGGATGTGAGATTGTCAAGATATTCCCCGGCGGACTTGTGGGCGGTCCCGCTTTCGCCAAATCCGTGCTGGCGCCCTGCCCATGGTACAAGCTCATGCCCACCGGCGGCGTTAGTCCGACGGAGGAGTCTCTGAATGCCTGGTTTGAAGCCGGTATTGTCTGCGTGGGCATGGGCTCCAAACTTATCGTTAAAGAACTGGTTGCGGCCAAAGATTGGAGCGGCATTGAGCAAAATGTGCGTAATGCGCTTGCCATTATCAGGGCGTTCAAAGAAAAAAAGCAAGCGTCGTAAAAGCACTTTTATTGCTGAATCATTAATTTAGACAGGGTCAACAGGAGGTAAAAATGGCTGAATTAACGATTAAACCTGCAGAAGAATGTAAATGGGATATTTTAAGTTTAGGGGAAGTCATGCTCCGTCTTGATCCCGGCGACAGCCGGGTGGCACGCACCCGCCAATTCCAGGTCTGGGAAGGCGGCGGTGAGTATAATGTTGCCCGTGGATTGCGGCGCTGCTTTGGCATGCGGGCGGCATTGGTGACGGCCATCGCCGATAATCCGGTTGGCCGATTGCTGGAAGATTTGTTGCTGCAAGGTGGTGTGGATTTATCGCATATCTGCTGGGTGCCCTTTGACGGTATTGGCCGAAAAGTAAGAGTCGGTCTGAATTTTACCGAAAGCGGATTCGGCCTCAGGGCTGCGCTGGGTTGTTCAGACCGAGGCTATACGGCCGCCTCGCAAATGCAAAAAGGCGAAATCGACTGGAACCATATATTCACAAAAGAAGGCGTACGCTGGTTTCACACCGGTGGTATTTTTGCCGGTCTTTCGGAAACCACGCCGGAAGTTATTATTGAAGCCATGCAGGTCGCCAAAGGCAACGGCACAATGATCTCCTATGACTTAAATTACCGTCCGTCATTATGGAAAGACATCGGCGGTTCGGAAAAAGCCATTGAAACCAATCGGGAAATTGCCAGATATGTGGATGTCATGCTGGGAAACGAAGAAGATTTCACGGCCGCCTTAGGCTATAAAGTCGAAGGGCTGGACAAGGATATTTCCAAGCTCGATACCTCTGCGTTTAAACAGATGATTGAACGTGTCGTGGAGGCTTACCCGAATTTCAAAGCGGTGGCAACCACCCTACGAAATGCCAAGACTGCCTGCGTCAATGACTGGGGCGCGATCCTCTATTATGACGGAAAATTTTATGACGCCTTACTGCGTGAGAATCTCGAAATTTACGATCGGGTCGGCGGTGGTGACAGTTTTGCTTCCGGTCTGATTTATGCTTTCCTTAGCGGCAAAAAGCCTGCTGAGGCTGTAAATTACGGTGCTGCTCACGGTGCGCTGGCCATGTCCACACCGGGTGATACCACCATGGCAACATTGGCCGAAGTGGAAAAAGTGATGCAAAGCACCACCGCCAGAGTTGACCGTTAAGAACCCATTTTTTCCCATGCGGCCGCTGGATTATCGCGGGGCGTATGCATAAAATCCAAATAGCGGGAAACAGCTTTATCAGGAGAATAATAACGTGAACGATTACAAACCGCTGGATCTTTTAGTGATTGGCGCCGGGATGATTGTTAATGATCTGCTCCTGCCGTCGGTGTATCAACTGCAACGCCTGGGGGTTGTCAAAGATATCTCGGTTTGCGATCGCCGCGTAAGCTCCCTACAGGCGCTTAAGGATAACGCGCTGATCAAAGAAGCCTTTCCGGGGCAGGATTTTAGGCCGTATCCGGCGCTGGATTCCGCTGCGGATGGCGATCAAAAGATATATAAATCGGTGTTGAGCCAAATGGCGCCTTATCAGGCTGTTGTCATTGCGCTGCCGGACCAGCTTCATTATCAGGTGGTTATGGATGTCCTGGACTGCAATCAGCACATTTTATGCGTCAAACCGCTGGTCCTGACCCATCGGCACGCCGTCGAAATTGCCAAAAAAGCCGAATCCAGAGGCCTTTTTATCGGGGTCGAATACCACAAGCGCTTCGACCGGCGATCGCTAATGGCCAAGCGAAATTACCAGAGCGGTGATTTGGGCGAATTCGTCATCGCTGAAGCCAAAATGATTGAACCTTACTATTACCGTTTTTCCAACTTTCAGAACTGGTTTACAACGGATTTCACCGATCCCTTTGTTTACGTGGGGTGTCATTATGTAGATCTGGTCTATTTCATCACCGGGCTCAAGCCTGTAGAGGTTTCGGTTTCCGGTGTAAAAGGCAAATTTCCCAACGGTAATGAGGGCTATATGTGGGCCAATGGCCGCGTGCGGTTTGAAAACGGAGCGCTATTGTCCGTGACAGATGGTCTGGGATACCCGGATGATGGCGCCGGTCCAAATGAGCAGGGTCTCTCCATGTTTTTTGAGGGAAATGATAAAGGCGCCATATTCAAACATAACGATCAGTTTAGAGGCGTTGAATACAGTTTTATAAAAGGCCGCGGTCCGGCCAATAAGCTTTTCCATTATATCAATCCGGACTTCTTTCAACTGATACCCTGGGAAGGAGAAGGCTATAAACCCATCGGCTACGGTCCGGATTCTGTTATGACCAATATTAAATACATAAGCCAAATTGAGGCCCGGGTAACCAAAGACTCCGACAATGATCATGCGGTGAGACTTAAAGCCAGAGAAGCGGCGAACCGCAAAGGCCTGATGGCGACACCGGAGAATTCTTATATCAACGAACTGGTTCATGAGGCGGCGCGGCTGTCCATTCTAAATGATGGGGATATTGCCCTGATCACCTATGCGCCGGAACCCGGCGTGAGATTAAAACACGCTTAATAGTAATTGAATATTCAATATACAATATTCAATCTTCAATATTCTTTTAAAGGAGTTGTCCTGTGGCTGAATATTCGCTTGAGCCGGTTGATGTAAAAAAAGTGTCGACCCGCTATCGAACCATTCAAACCAAAATACCGGTTCCGGAATCTCTGGATATCTTTGCGTCTCTTAAAAAATCCGAACCGCGCTCCATGATGGGCATGCCGCCGGTTGTCTGGGATCGGGCTGAAAATTTTAGTATATATGACAAATGGGGCAATCGTTGGATCGACTGGTCATCCTGTGTACTTCTGGCGAATGTCGGTCACGGCAGGGAAGAAATCAAAACCGCCCTAAAAGAACAAATTGATCAGGGACTGCTGGCCACCTATGTGTTTGTGCATGCAAAGCGCGCCGATCTCACCAAAGCCTTGCAGGACCTTTCCCCGGATCCTGCCCTTTATGAGGTGTTTTTATTGAGCACCGGGAGCGAGGCGATTGAAAACTGTATCAAATTGGCGAAAACCGATGCACTCGAAAAACATGGCGCCGATAAAAGATATATTATTTCTTTCGAAAACGCCTTCCATGGCCGTACTCTGGGTGCTCAGCTGGTCGGCGGCAACCCGGCACTGAAAAAATGGATCGGCACCACCGACCCTACTTTTGTGCAGGTTCCGTTCCCGGACGGCTATCATACCACGGATACATCTTTTGATCTTTTCCGGGAAGCCATCGCCGCCAAAGGAATCAAAGAAACGGACATCGCCGGTGTCTTGGTAGAATCATACCAGGGCGGCTATGCGGATTTTCTGCCGGTGGCATACGCCCAAAATCTGGAAGCGTTTTGCCGGTCGCATGATATTGTCACGATTTACGATGAGGTCCAGGCCGGTTTCGGACGCACCGGGAAAATGTTTTGCTACGAGCATTACGGTGTGCAGCCGGATCTGATTGCCTGCGGCAAGGGCTTGAGTTCATCGTTGCCGATTGCGGCGGTTATCGGCAGAGCGGACATTATGGATCTCTATCCTCCGGGGTCAATGACCTCAACCCATTCGGCCTCGCCGCTTTGTGTGGCAGCAGCGCTTGCCAATCTGAAAGTTTTGCAAGCAGAGGAGTTAATCGTCAATGCCGCCCGCATGGGCGAAATCCTGATTCCCGAATTGGAGCGAATCCGCGATACCTATTCCAAAAATCTGGCGGTGGTCCACGGTAAAGGATTGGTGGCCGGCATTCGGGTAGCAGACCCTAAAACCGCAAAGCCGGATGGTGAAACCGCGCTTAAAATAAATACGGCCTGCTACCAGAAAGGTTTGCTGATGTTTGCACCGGTGGGTTGCAAGGGTGAATGTATTAAAATTGCACCGCCATTGACGATTACGGAAGGAGCGCTGCGGGAAGGGATCGACGTATTTGAAGAAGCCCTGAACGAGGTTTTGAATTGACG
>JASFGM010000241.1:0-5321 GCA_050123755.1 Desulfobacterales bacterium | reverse complement strand
GCGAAGACAATCTATTTTATGCACAGCCCCGAATGGTCAAACATGTCGATGAAACCGCAATTGATGTTATCCGCCGCCTTTATGGTAAACGGATTCAGCCCCAGAGCGACGTTTTGGATTTAATGAGCAGCTGGGTTTCCCACCTGCCGGGAGATCTTCCGCTAAAATCCCTCACAGGCCTCGGAATGAACCACGAGGAACTCGAAGCCAACAGCCGGCTAAGCGATTATGTTATTCATGATCTTAACGCCGACCCGCGATTGTCCTTTAATGATAATGCTTTTGATGCGGTCATCTGCTCTGTCTCGGTTGAATATTTAATCCACCCCTTTGAAGTATTTGAGGAAATTGCCCGGGTATTGAAACCAGATGGGGTCTTCATGGTGACTTTCTCCAATCGCTGGTTTCCACCCAAGGTGATCAGTATCTGGCCCGAGCTGCATGAATTTGAACGCATGGGACTTGTACTTGAATTCTTTTTAAAATCCGGTCAATATAAAAAGCTACAAACCTATTCCATAAGAGGATTACCCCGACCGCAGGATGATAAGTATTATTCCCAGATCCTATTCTCCGATCCGGTTTATGCGGTCTGGGGATACAAATAAGATAATAAAAAATTGTGAAATCTCAATGCCGGGAGGAAACACATGTTCAAAGGTGACGGCGATACAAAATTGGATCTGGAAAACGAGATGCGGGGAATTCACCCCACCGATAGTAAGCGTTTAAAAAGCCAGATTGAATTCATCCAGGAGGTTGATAAACTCAAAAAGATACTGCGGCAGACGACCTTGCTGGATTGCTCCCGGCAGGAAAATTCAGCGGAACACTCCTGGCATATTGCATTGCTTGTTCTGGTTTTGTCTGAATATGCTGAAGCGGATAATTTGAATCTTTTACGGGTAATAAAATTGCTTCTTGCCCACGATTTAGTCGAAATCGATGCCGGCGACACGTATTGTTATGATGAGAGCGGCCTCCAAGATCAGAAAGCGCGCGAAACCAGAGCTGCAGAACGAATCTTTAGCATTCTGCCCGAGGATCAGTCTAAATCGTTTCGTTCCCTGTGGGATGAATATGAAGATAGAAAGACACCTGAATCTAAATTTGCCAATGCCCTGGATAGATTTCAGCCATTACTTCATAATTATTTTACCCAGGGCCAATCCTGGCGTCAGCATGGAATTCAAAAAAAACAGGTCCTTTCCAGAATGCAGCCGGTAGAAGAAGGATCCTCCTTTTTATGGGATTATGTCACCGCCCTTATCGATGATGCAGTTGAGAAAGGTTATCTGGCAAAATAACTCCCGATGGAATTAAAACTCCATCGGGAGTTATGCGTTACTGGGTATTCGTTAATTGTTGAAGTGGCGTACAATCCATTTTAACATTTGACAAACAATGGAATTAGAAAAGGCGCTTATACAGAAAGTCCAAGTTACCATAAAAGAACCCCTGTGGGAGCGGCTTCCAGCCGCGAAATCAAATGATCGCAGCTGGAAGCCGCTCCCACAACCAGCTCAACTTGTTCTTTCCAGATAACCGCGTTAGAAAATTTCCGTACCGTTCGGATCTCTATACCAATTAACGATTAACAAATAACAATTAACGCCTTTACCGGACATGAACCTTGAAACATCTCAACCCGTAATTTCAGCCAGAGATTTAACACGGATATACACCTTGGGTGACAGTGAGGTCATCGGAATCAGCCGGGTTGACCTTGAAATCGCTGCGGGGGCGCTGGTGGTGCTCAAGGGCAACAGCGGTTCCGGAAAGAGCACCCTGTTGTCATTGTTGGCCGGTCTGGATAGACCGACCCGGGGAGATCTGACGGTTGCAAACCACGATTTAAATAAAACTTCCGATAACGACTTGACCCACTTCCGCCGGCAGGTTGTCGGCATGATTTTTCAGTCTTTTAATTTGCTGCCCACCTTAAATGTACTCGAAAATGTTTGTCTTCCGGCGCTTTTGGCCGGCAAAGCGATTGTGGAGAGCCGGCGAAAAGCCGCGGACCTGTTAAAGTGGATCGGGCTCGATAAGCGTTTAAACCACCTCCCGGCACAACTCTCCGGCGGGGAGATGCAACGCACAGCGATCGCCAGAGCCCTTATTAATGACCCGTCTATTATTTTAGCCGATGAGCCTACCGGAAATCTCGACTCTGGCAATGGGCAAATCGTCATTGATCTGTTGGCAGAACTTAACCGGAAATGGGGCCGCACCATTATGATCGCAACCCATAGTTCACTTGCCGATTCTCAGGCCACTGTCAAAATTTTCCTTAAAGACGGAATGATCACGAACCATCCATGAGAAATTTCGTATTCTTCTTTCGGCTTTTTATCTGGTTCAGTCTGCGGGATATGCGCCAACATATTGGCCGGGCCCTGACCGTGCTTTTGGGGATCGCCCTGGGCGCGGCTGTTTTTACCAGCGTGCGCCTTTCCGTCAGCGCCTCTCTGGAATCATTTACCAAAAGCATGGATCTGATTGCCGGCCGGGCCGATCATGTGTTAACCCGGCCCGGCGGTTATGTTCCGGAAAATCTTATCACGGATTTGTTAAATCATCCGGCGATTCAAAGTGCATCACCGGTTCTGACCACCTACACCCGAATTGCGCAAGATGGCGCAAAACCCTTTTTGCTGATCGGATTTGATCCGATTTTAGACCGGCCCCTTCGGAATTGGCGGATTCGCCCAAAACACAATCAGGCGGCGCTTACCTGGTTGGACTTATTAAAGGAACCCTACACGTTAATCTTGGCAGAATCCCTGGCCGTCGAATTCAATAGAGACTCAGGTGACGTTATTGTGCTTGAGCATATCCGTCAAGGATCGAAGTTTAAGGTACTGGGGCGGCTGGAGCGGGAAGGACTTGCTCTGGCTGAAGGGGGCCGAATCGCTTTAACGGATATTGCAACCTTTCAGGAATTCACCGGGCTTTTCGGCAAAGTCGATCGGATTGATCTCAAGTTAAAACCCTTTGCCACCGCCGGGGATTTGGACGAAATCCGCAGCATGTTACCTGAAAGCATTGCGCTGAATCCGCCATCAACTGCCCGCGAAAGCGGGCAGGGGATGATCAGAGCCTATCAGCTCAATCTCTCCATTCTTAGCTTTGCATCATTATTTGTCGGCATGTTTTTGGTCTATAGCCTGGTCGCTTTAAATGCCGCTTCCCGTCGCCCGGAACTGGCTATTTTAAGGTCTACCGGAGCTTCCGGCTACCATCTCTTTTTTATTTTCCTGGCGGAAGGTGCTTTGTTTGGCCTCGTCGGTTGGTTGGTGGCCATTCCGATCGGCCATTTTTTGATCAAATATTTGCTCTACGGCGTCAGTCAAACGATTTCTACCCTATTTGTGAGAGTTCAGGTGGAAACGCTCACGCTTGATAGGTGGGAAATTCTGTTAAGTTTCGGGGTTACGGTCTTTATTTCCGTATTCGCCGCTTATCAACCTGCACGGGAGGCCATGCAGGTTTCCCCCAAAGAAGCGCTGGAGATTTCCCAGCTGGGGATGCGGCCCCGAAAATCACCAAAGCAACTTGCTTTGGGCGGTCTTATTTGTATCATTCTGGTATTTCCGTTATCCAGGCTTCCGGCAGTTCTGGAAATGCCTCTGCCGGGATATTTATCCATTTTGCTGCTCTTTGTCGGCTTTGCGTTGCTTGCGCCCTGGACTCTGGAGCAGATCGGCGCCTTTCTGTCATTTAAATTGCGCAAACTGGCAGGAATACCGGCATACCTCGCCAGCCGCTACGTGCGTGACAGCGGGACCCGGACGGCAGTATCTGTCGGCGCCCTTATTACTGCAGTTGCATTATTTACTTCCCTGGTTATTATGATTTACAGTTTTCGCCAGACCGTGGAATTTTGGACCTATCAGACCATCCGGGGTGATTTATTTTTGACCACCAAAATGGGAGACATTAATCGATTTCGCTATCCCATTTCTCAAGAGGTTGTTGAAGATTTGCAATCTTTTAAAGACAGGGTTGATATCGTACCGAGCCGACGCTTTTTTTTAACGCATGCAAATTTTCCTTATGAGTTCGAGCTACTGGATATAGAGGGATTTCTGCAATACGCTTCATTTTTGTGGCTGAAGGGAGATCCGGAAATAATTCAACCGAAGCTAAAAAGCGGTGATGGCGTTATTATTTCTGAAGTTTTTTCAAATCGAACCGGTTTAAGCGTTGGTGACTTGTTTCGGGCACAAATTGCCGAATCATCGGTTGAACTCCCAATCCTGGGTATTGTCCGCGATTACCGGACCCACGGAGGTGTGGTTTTTTACTCCATGCCTCATTTTAAGGCTCGATATCACGATCCGCATTGGGGCGGGCTGCGGATTTTTTTTAAGGATAGGGCCCAAAAGCTGGATACGGCTGTCGCGAACCTTCGAGCCGACATCATTGAGCAAATGGGCGATAAAGTGGATATGCTCAGCGGCAAACGGTTGCGAGGAGCTGTTTTGCGAATTTTTGACGAAACATTTGCCATTACAACCGTTTTACTTTTGATCGCTTTGGTCATTGCCGCTTTAGGTATTGCCACGACGCTGACGGTCCTGGTTTTAGAACGATCCCGACAACTCAACACCCTGTTTGCCGTAGGTGCAAGCTTCGGGCAGATTCGTTCGATGATATTCTGGGAAGCCGCTTTTTTGGTGGTCATCGGGGAGTTGGCCGGAATTGTCTGCGGTTTTTTCTTATCGTATCTGCTGGTGTATGTGGTCAATCGCCAATCATTCGGATGGACTTTTTTATATGGTGTGGATTGGGGATCATTGAGCATATCGATTCCGCTGATTATCATAACAGCTCTTGCTGCAGCGCTGCCGGCAGTAAAAATGGTTTTCCGCAAACCGCCGGCGACGTTGTTGCGTGAGCGATAATTTCTTCACCGCAGAGACGCAGAGAACGCTGAGGTTTTTATTTTTTAGCTTTTCGCTGAGAGGCCGAAAAGCTAAAATCCCCAAGCCCTGTGGGCTTAAGGATTGCTGCATAATAGCAGATAGGATATGGGTGCTGGTATTTTTGCAGCGAAGCTGCTGAGTGGTTTTCCTTTGGCGTCCTCTCAACGCCAAAGGAAAATTTGAATATCTCTGCGATCTCGGCGCCTCGAGCGAAGCGGGCGGTGAAATCATTAAAATTAGATCATAATCATAAAAATGAAACAAAGATCTAAAAAAATTGGTTGGGTGTTTCTTTGTCTATTTCTGGTGAACACCGTTGCGAATCAGAAGGTATTTGCCGAGGGTGAATCTGATTTTTTATCTGTTACCGGACCCTGTAATTTAACATTTCCG
>JASFGM010000240.1:0-5328 GCA_050123755.1 Desulfobacterales bacterium | reverse complement strand
TAACGCACGGCTGATATGCGCAATGGCTTTTATGTTTTTGGAACAGGTAAAACAGTGGGCAAACAAAGCATAGGCCAGCGGTTTGCCGTCGACCGGCAAATCCAGCCTGGCAGAAAGGGTTTGATCGTCTTTGTTTTTAAATTCATGTTTTTTAAATTGCATAATCGCCTCAATTTTAATTTTTTAGACAGGATTAACAGGATTTTCAGGATTATTTTTTCTACACAGTTCTCATTTAGGAATCTTTGTGTCGAACACCCTGCACATTGCGCTTGGTGCCTGTTTGTAGACCAGTGGCGAATTATTCTTCTTTCTCCGGCTCATAGTCGACAATGGCCGGCGGCTGCAGATTCGGGTCCTCCAGCATTTGCAGCGCTGCTTCGATGACGGCCTGCTGGCGCTCGGCGTCATCGGGTACATCCAGCGGGTACCCGTGGCGGAAAGGGACTACCAGTGCGCGCGGGGGCCGCACTTTCCCGGTTACGGTGCGCAGCAATTGAATCGCCACCGTAGAGATGCCCTGGCGCTCCAGTTCGGCCGCCACCAGGCCCACGGCCTGGTTGCACATCGGTCAGACCGGCACCAGCAGGGCGATATCGACGCCATCTTCAACCAGTTTACGCACCGCCACAGGTGCGGTTTTTTTTACCAGGCGGTTGGGAGCTGTGATGGATCCCATAAAGGACAAATGCCGCTGGTTTAACGAACCGATGCGCTCACTTCTGACCAGTTCCCGCAAACGATCCAGGGGGAACGCCAGGTTGGGATCCTGCCGGAGCCCTGAGTGATCGTAAAGACCGCTGCTGTGCGTATCCATCAGGGTGGAGACATCCGTGTCGGCAGGGATTTCGCGGAAGCTGTAGTCACCGCCGCGAATCGAATCATCAAACGGCTCCTGACCCGGTTGGACGAGTCCCGCGCTGGAGACCACCGCTGCCCGACTGTCCCGTAACGGTTTTTTTAAAGGGGCCCAGGGTACCGGATCGATCCGGCGCCAGGGATACGCTTTTAGAAACAATTTATACTTTAACGGAAATTCACTCAGATCACCCAAAACATCCTCCCGAGATTCATTATCAGGTTGTCCGCTTGAGCCCGTTGAGCGCGTTGTTCTGTTGAAGCCGGGAAAAGCGCTGATTTTATTTTTTACGGGTTAACGGGCTAACGGGCAACAGGACAAGGCGCTCAACCTATTATTATTGAAGGTATTCATCCTGTCCCAATTCGGCCAGCTTGAACTTTTGAATTTTTCCGCTTCCGGTCATGGGAAACGCGGAGACGATTTTATAATGCTTTGGCCATTTCTCTTCAGGTAGATGGGTTTCAACATGCTGGGCAATACGATCCAATGACAGTTCGGCGCCCTCCTTCAATTTTATCCAGGCGGCGACTTCCTGTCCTTTTTGCGGGTGGGGGAAACCAAAGACCTGGGCCTCTGAGATCTCGGGTAGGCCATAAATAATTTCTTCAACCTCCACCGGATAGATGTCCGCACCGTCCCGAACGATCACATCTTTTAGTCGCCCGGTTATCCTGACATAACCCTGTTCATCCATTTCACCTAAATCACCGGAGTGGAACCAATCTTCTTTATCAATCGCAGCTGCAGTGGCAGCCGGCATTTTATAATATTCTTTCATTAAAAACCCCCGGGTGCACAATTCACCCTGTTGATTGGACGCCAATGGTTCACCACTGCCGGGATCGACAATTTTTACATCATTGCAGGGCAGTGCGGTTCCGATGGTAGCTACCCGCAATTCGATGGGGTCATCAGGATGGGTCATGGTAATCCATGAAGACGTTTCGGTAATGCCGTAGGCCACCGTTATATCGGAAACCCCGATGTCTTCAACGATGCGCCGCATTAACTCAATGGGGCAGGGTGCGCCGCCGATGATCCCCCGGGACACCGTGTTCCAGCCTTCTTTTTGAAACTCGGGGTGATCGATAAGGGCAATCAGCATGCTGGGCGATCCATAAACGGCGGTGCATTTTTCCTGTGAAATGGCGCGCAAAATCTTTGGTGGATCAAAGGTCTCACAGGGCATGATAAGCGCCGCCCCTCTTAAAAGCCCTGCCAAAGCGATACAGGTGTTGCCCATCATATGAAAAAGGGGGAAAAAAAGGCACAATCGATCTTCAGCGGTAATGCCCTGACGTTCGGTGCCAACCATAGATTTGTTAATCAATCCTAAATGATCCAGAACAACGCCCTTGGGTTGGCCGGTTGTGCCGGAGGTGTACATAATCGCCATGGGATCTTTGGCATGCACGGCCTTTGCCATTTCAGCGAGAACCGAATCGTCAACCTCGGCAGCCAGGGCCAGCAATTGAGTCCAGGTGGTCATTTCTTCAGCGGATCGGGAGCCGAATACAAAAATAAACTCTAAAGACGGGATTTGCTTCCTGGCCGCAAGCGCCATTTCCGAAAATTTTTTATCGCCCGAATCTGCGGCGATAACCAATCCTCGGCTTTCAGACTGCTCCAGGATAAAGTGCAGATTTTCGCTGGAGGCATTTGGATCAATCGGTATTGTAATGGCCCCAATTTTGGTCAATGCCAGAAAAGATAGGAGCCATTCGGGGGTGTTATGGGCCCAGAGACCTACCTTATCGCCGGCATTAATGCCTTTTTTGATGAAACCGCGTGCACTGCGGTCAATCTCCCTGGACAGACGTTTATAATTGTATCGCACTCCCATTTCGATATGGATTAACGCATCCTGTTGCGGATTTTCAGCCGCAATCTCCTCCAACAAGCCTGCGATGGTTTTATCGATTACCTGCATGCTCTTATCTCCCTTCCATTATTGATAGATCCTTTAAAAATAGGGCTGGCTTTGATTAAGTTCACATCCCGGTAAGTCAGGTTTCTCAATATAGAGGAAATCAGATCTTGAGTCCAGTTCAAAGTCCCGGTTTGCGACCTAAAGCACAGGAATCCGCCGTATCATCCGACCTGACATTGTCAACCGGGCTATCCATTTGGGCGTTATTTAAAAAAAAGGCGGGGGGAGCCATATTTCTGGGGCACTTGGCTGAATCGTATTCATTAAATTGACAGCTTGACAATTAAAAACCCATTTTTTATAGTCACGGATTAGTCAAGGAGTGTGGTATTAAACCGAGTCAAGGCATGAGGTTGAATTCCTATTGAGCGGTGAAACGATCATAGATATTGAAAATGTGTCATTGGCCTTTGGCGGCGTCCAGGCTTTGTATAATGTCAGCACGCATTTATTGCCGGGAGAAATATTTGCCATCATCGGACCCAACGGGGCCGGCAAAACCTGTCTGTTAAACTGTATCAGCCGATTTTACACTCCCCGGGAAGGCGAAATACGCTTCAAAGGCAAAGACATCACGCGTGTTGCTACGCATCATATCGCCAAATTAGGTATTGCGCGCACCTTTCAAAATATTGAGCTCTTCAAAGGCATGACGGTTCTGGACAATATCAAGCTGGGTCGGCATGTCTTTTTAAAATCAGGCATCCTTTCCGACATGCTCTACTGGGGACGAACCCAGCGCGAGGAATTAAAGCTGCGCCAGGAACTCGAAGAAAAGATTATCGATCTTCTGGAAATCGAGGCCATTCGCAAAAAGGTTGTCGGTACCCTGCCGTACGGGCTTCAAAAACGGGTTGAACTTGCCAGAGCCCTGGCTATGCAGCCCGAGGTCCTTTTATTGGACGAGCCCATGGCCGGGATGAATCTTGAAGAAACCGAAGATATGGCGCGCTTCATTATCAATGTGAACACCATGTGGGATGTATCCATCATCCTGGTCGAACACGATATGGGGGTTGTAATGGATATTTCCGACCGCGTTTGCGTTCTCGAATTCGGGCAGAAAATCGCTCAAGGTTCACCCCAGGAAATTCAGGAAAATCCCCAGGTCATCCGCGCCTATCTCGGTGAAGATGAAAAAGCGTATTCACGACTTTAATCTATAACGGATTGACATGAATTCTGCTCAAACGACTTCCTCAAAAAATTCCCAGAGCCTGCCCGCTTTGCTTGTCAGAAACGCAGAGCGGTTTGGCAATGATCGCATCGCGTTGCGTGAAAAGGAATTCGGTATCTGGCAGTCGGTTACCTGGCAGCAGTATCTGGAACATGTACGGGATTTTTCTCTGGGGCTGATTTCATTAGGCCTGAAGCCAGGCGAAGCCCTGGGTATCATTGGTGATAACCGGCCGGAATGGGTTTATGCCGAGCTGGCTGCCCAGGCTGCACAGGCGATTCCGTTCGGCATTTTTCAGGACTCGATTTTGAGTGAGGTCGCTTACATCATCGACCATTCCGAAGCGGCCATGCTGGTGGCTGAAGATCAGGAACAGGTGGACAAGATTCTGGACCTGAAAGAGAAATTGCCGCGCCTTAAAAAAATTATTTACACCGACCCCAAGGGATTATGGGACTATGAAGAAGATTTACTGATAGAGTTTAATCAGATTGAAAAACTGGGCCGGGAATTGCACCAGAAGGAACCCGATTTGTTTGATAAAAATGTCGCTGCGATCAAAGACAGCGACCTGGCGATTGTCTGTTACACGTCGGGGACCACCGGCAATCCCAAAGGCACATTATTGACCCATGCCAATATCCTCAGCATGGTGGCCGCTTTGAACGAGGCCGATTTTAAGTCTCCGGATGATCAGTTTCTTTCGTTTATTCCGTTGCCCTGGATCGTGGAACAGACCATGAGTGTGTTTTCTGCGCTGTATGCCGGCTATACGGTGAGCTTTCCGGAAGAGCCCGAATCGGCCATGGCCGATCTATATGAGATTGCGCCCAGCCTGGTGGTGGCCTCACCGCGCATGTGGGAAGGTATTTCGCGCCAGGTAATGGTCAAGCATCTGGATGCCTCCTTTTTAAAAAAGTTTATTTACAGCCTTTGCCTGCCGATTGGATATCGCTGGGCGGAGTTTAAATTTGAAAAAAAGAATCCTTCGCTGGGCTGGAAGATTCTTTACTGGCTGGCCTATGCCGCCATGTTTCGGGCGCTGCGTGATCGCTTGGGGTTTTCAAAGGTCCGCTCCGCCATGACCGGCGGTGCTGCCCTGGGACCCGATGTCTTTCGATTCTTTCATGCCCTGGGTGTCAACCTCAAACAGATCTATGGTCAGACCGAGGTGGCCGGTTATTCAACCATCCACCGGGATGGCGATATCAATTTCGATTCGGTCGGAATCCCGGTTTCGGCTGCCGAAATCTCCATTTCCGAACCGGATCCTGAAGGGGTCGGGGAGGTCATATCACGGGGCCCCGGTCTGTTTCAGGGATACCTCAAAGACGAGCAGGCCACCCAAGACACCATTGT
>JASFGM010000239.1:0-5333 GCA_050123755.1 Desulfobacterales bacterium | reverse complement strand
CACGGTTGAGTGCATGTTAACACCCGATAAGTCAGCGCCGGAGAAATCGGGCTTGGTAAAGATGGACTCCCGCAGATCGGCACCGGCAAGATTGGCTTTTCGGAAGATTACCTCTTCAAAAATCCCGCCGCAGAGTTCGGCCCCGGAAAGGTCCATGCCGGAGAAATCACATTTGGAAATTATCTCGCCGTCTTTGATGTTGTTCACCAGCTCTTCGCGGTTCATTTCGGCACCCACTTTTCTATTTTGGTTTTTTTCAGGTTGGCCCCCTTTAAGTTGGTCTCTCCGAACACGGCTCTAAAAACCTCGGTGCCGTAAAGATTGGCCCCGCGCAGGTCCGCGGAGACGAGCCTGGCTTTTTGCAGCGAGCCCTCAAACAGGTTGATCGAGACCATGTTGGCGCCTTCCAGGTCGGATTTCTCGAAACGGGCCTGCCGGGCAAAGGCCCGGTAGAAATTGGCCTGTTTCAGGTTGCACTCGCTGAGGTCGGCCATCTCGAGTTTGGCCTGTTCGAAGTTAGCGCCAGAAAAATCGCTGCCCCGCAGGCCGGCCCGGTTCAAAACCGCGCCCCGCAGGTCGGCCCCCGCAAAGGCGGCTTCGCCGGCGGCGCAGGCCCTGGTCATGTCTGCTCCCTTAAAAACGGCTTTTTCACCCCGAACCCCCACGAAAACGGTTGACGTCAGATTTGCGCCGGAAAAGTCGGCCGCTTCAATGTCGGCGTTGATGAACTGGCTTTGGCTCAGGTCGGCCTCTGCAAAAACGGTTCGGCTTAGGTCATTTTCATAGAACAGGGTCTCCTTCAGCGTCGTCCGGCTCAAGGTGGTCCCGGGGAGTTTGGCCTCCATGAAGTCCGCCCCGTCCATGGTGGCTCCAGAAAGATCGGCATCACTGAGATCCGCTTTGCCAAAGGCGGTCTTGGAAAGATCAGCGCCGTTAAAGTTCGCTCCCTTGAGGTTGGCGGCGCCCAGACAGGCATCGTCCATCTTAGCTTCGCGAAAGCTGGCGCCGCATAGATCCGCCCGGGCTGCAACACAGCCGCTCAAATCCGCCCCGCTTAGATCCGCTCCGCTTAGATTCGCCCCCTCCAGGATGGCGTCCTTCAGATCGATATTCTTCAAATCAAGATTGGAAAGGTCCACTCCGGTTAGATCCTGGCCAGCAAAACTCCTGCCATCCTGGTAACCGGCCAGAACGATCTCCCGCATACGTTCTGCCTCTTCCGCAGAGGGTAACGGAGCCGGCGGGAACTGATGGGCGAATTGTTTATAGGTCTTCCTGATGGTCTCCTCCGCTTGATAGAGCTTTTTTTCCACCTCAGGATCGTTGATCCCGAGTTGCCTGAGTTGCTCAATGTTTTCCTCAGCGGAAAATTTCGGCAGACCGCCGGCCATCTTTTTGGCCTGTTCCATCACCCGGTCGTAATCCATGCCTTGCTCAGCCAGCGTTTTTCTCAGGTCTTGTTCCATTTCGGCCTTTTTGGCCATGGCGTCGGCTTCCGCCTTTTTGGCATAATCCTCGATCTCAGCCAGATTGTCGATGCTGAATTCAGGTTGCTCGGGCGGTTTTTCGGGGGTAAACTGGTCCGGGTCGAGTCCCATCTGGCGAATCGTCTCCCTCGCCTTCTCCTTCTCTCTCTCCGTCCGTCTGGCCATATTCTGTGCCAGAAGGCTCTCCTCTTGCTCCCCGACTTCTTCAATCAAGGTCGCAAAACCCGACTTCTCGCCAGAGGGAATCAGGTCTTTTTCGTCCATAAGGTATAGGTGACCTTTTTCCTCGTCGATTCGCTTTAAGAATGCCTCCCGATAGTGCTCGAAGTTCCGTGGCTCATCATCGATTCGCTCATAGGCCACCAGCATGTGGAAGACATCTTCGGCGTCGTCGCTCCCTATCTCAACGGTGCCGCGGTGGACCATGATGCCCTTTTCTGCATGGGGGAACAGCCAGACCGTATCTAAACGGGCCTCGATCTCCTTTAACTGCTCGCCCTCCTCGGTCTTGCGATTGATGAAGCAGCGCGATTTAAAGCCCGGTAGCTTCGCCAGGATCAGGGATTTTTCAGGATGCATGCCCTTGATCTCAAAGGATTCGTCGCCTTTGAAAAGACCTTCGATCTGCTGGTCTTCAGGGGCGGCGTTAAAAAAAGTCCTGTCCATATCCTCGGCCAGACCGGGAAAGCGTTCCCGGTGCCACTTCTCGTCGTAAGTACCAACCTTGTCAAACCGTTGGGGCCAGGTGAGATCAATGGGAGCAAATCCCGCAGGGTCCGGCTTCTTTTTGGGGGTGTCGATGAGGTCCCGGGGATCCTCGATGTTCGGCAAAGGGTGGATCTTTGCCCCCGTGTCATTTTTTACGGGAGCATCGCCTTTGCCCAGCGGGTTTTTCTTGTAATCGGGACCGCCAAAGGCGTTCTGGTAGCTGACGTCCATTTCCGTGAATGGGAGGGGGTCAGAAATCGCTTGGAGGATTCCCCGTTTTCGCCTCCAGAAGCGGTCGCCGAAAACGTAAAGGGTTTTGTCCATCGGCCCGATACGGACACTGACCTCCGAGGCCGAAACCGGCTCACCCTTGGGCGCAAAGCACTTGCCAACAACCAGCACCTCTCCCTTTACCTTGGGCATGCACATGTCCAGCATGGTATCCTTACCCAGCTCCGACCCAGCATATTCCCAGAGATCGACCTCGGAAAGAAGTCCGGAAGAGGTCTCAAACGGAAAGAAGCTGAGGATAGCCACCGAAAGATAGTATTTCCTTGCTTCTTCGAAGACTTTGTAGAGAAGGCTTTGATTTAATGGTTTGATTACTTTCATGGCGATTGATCCACTTGCAAGTTAGAAAAAGCGCGTACCCGTATCCCCTGACTGTTAAACTCCTGACCATAGAAAAGGTTTAGGTGTGTATCTTCATACCGGAGTGCACCACCATAAGCTTGTGTGAAATTTCCGCTAGATTTTTTTTCAGTTCCGTACCCTTCTGTTCGATCTTTACTCCTTTCATTTCGTAGTCCAATGTTTCGCCGATTTCTAAATTAATACCAGATTTAATACTGATTGCAGCGGCAAGAAGCGTTTCTAATTTAAGCCCCAAAAAATGTTCTATTTTAGCCCCACAAAAATTGCTCCTTGCAAGTGCAAGGTCAGTCGAATTACTGCCACCAATAAAAACACTATTTTTTAAACCATAAACAACTTCTGAGGATATTGATCCATACTCGTCATGACTTGGTTGCTTGAATCTCATACTACGATTTCCATTGACTGTAACATTCTGAACGCCATCGATGGTTACGGTTTTATTACCTTTTATGGTTTCAGTTTTATTACCATTTACAGTTTCAGCTTGGTTGCCTTCAACCGTCCCGGTATAGTCCTTCTTTACAGTTTCGGCTTTATTACCTTCTATCGTCCCGCTATAATCCTTCTTTACAGTTTCGGTTTTATTGCCTTCGACTGTTTCGGTGAGATCACCCGTATCCTCAATCGTCTGTTGATACTTTCCCTCGCATATGTTTTCAGTGAGTTTGCCTGTTGGTTCGATTGTTTCTTCGTAATTGAACTTGTCACCGCTCTTGCCGACTTTCTTCTTCAAGCGTTTGCCGGCTCGAATCATCACCGCTCCTTTCGTGTTCAGTACGATCGGATCCTTCGGGCTGTTGGGTGCGCCCAGGTGCAGGTAACTGTCCTCATGGGGCGTCGAAAGCAATACACGCTCCATCCCCGCCATATCCTGCATTTCCAGCATATTGCCGCCGGCAGACCGGATCGTGTTGCGGGTGGAATTTAGACTGGTCACCACACTTTTGGTCTCCGCATTCGGCACGGCCCCCGCGATAATGGGGCGGTCCGGATCCCCGTCGACAAAGGTCAAAAGCACCTCGGTGCCCTTGTGCAACGGAAAGTGCATGCCGTGGTCGGCGCCCGCATAAGGTTGCACCATACGCACCCAGCGGGAGGCCTTGCCCCCACCATTACCATTCTGGTCGAAGGGCAGTTTCACTTTGTAGCGCCCCTCGTCGTCGATCTCCGCGTACTGGCCGATACCGGCGGCGTCCACCTTGGCGTTCATGGTTCCGTAAAATCGTGGCTTGGTTGTATTGCGCTCGGGGCGAAACTGCACACCGGCCGGGATGGCCGTAAAGGCGTTGGTGTAGGTGGGCTGTTGTTCTCCTTCAGTCAGCTCGTCGCCGGAACCGGTCATGAACGCTTTGGCCTGACCTCCCTGGTGTTCGATTTCGGCAATCAGGTATTTCTGGTTGTAGCTCTCGCGGTAATGACCGGCGATTTCAAAGGTAAAACCGGGACACAAAGCCGGCTGGGTGCCTTCTCCGTGAAAAAGGTTCTCGCGGCACCGAATTTCCTCAGCCCTGACTTTAGCCAGTGTATGGCCCTCTTCAGGTGTCTTGAAATGCTCCCCGTAGAAATAAACATTTCCGCGTCCTTTTGTATCCACAACCGTGTCCGCTTTGAGCTCCAGGGAAGGCTTGCGATAGTTGTAATCGCTTAATATGACCTTGTTGGGCAGTCTTTTTTGGCGGCAAAAAAATGCTTTGATTGCCTCTTCTTCGGGCGCCAGGCCCGAAGGGGGAGAATAAGGAACGCTGGTCATTCCCGCAATGTCTTTATGCGCAGTTGCGTTGTCGGTGATAATGAGCTTTTCGTTTTGTTCTCCCTGCTCAAAAAAATAATAGATGCCCTCCCGTTCCATCCAGCGCGAGATGAAATCAAAATCGGTTTCCCGAAACTGGCAGATGTACTCCCAGGGGTGGTATTTTTTTGTCAGCTTCAACTCATAGTCCTGGGTGGTCAAACCGGTCTGCCGTAAAATTTCCGCGATAATATCCGGGACGGATTTATCGAGAAAGAGCTGGTTTTCATGATAGAGGTCGGCCTGCCACAGCCGGGGCACCAGCAATGCCCGGTAAAAATAGTTGCCCTTGACTTCGTGAAGCTGCTCGAACTGGGCCAAAATCCCGTGAATCGGAAACGTTTGATCACTTCCGTGAATAGTCAGCGCGGACGGGTTTTGCAGGATTTCTTTAAGATCAATATCAGGATCATCAGAGGCCAGGGTGACGTCGAATTCATACAGTCTGGATATGCCTTCGGTGCCCTTGAACGTAACCACTGAAAACGTATCTTCCGGCAATCCCCCGGAAACAAAACTAAATTGCTTGGTGTCAGCTATAGCCATTTTTATCCTCCTTTGAAACTGATGTTAAAGGTGCCGTCTTTGGCCAGACCCAGTCGAACCTCTGCCGGCATGGCCCCTGCGCCCATGCGGGACAGGATTTCCTGGGACATGCGGGGCATGATGCTTCCGGTCATGATGTAGTCGAT
>JASFGM010000238.1:0-5353 GCA_050123755.1 Desulfobacterales bacterium | reverse complement strand
ACCGCCTTGTCAATATGAGGAATTAGCCAGATTTTGATGAATTTCGTTAAGGTTATTCGTATTTCCGATATGTTGTTGGACCCAATCCGTAGAGCGCTCGTATTTTTCGGCCAGTGCGGCAATGGCCTCTTGGAAGGTGTTATGTTTTGCGGTTGTACTCGTCCAGTACTTATGAGGTCTTCGCGGGTCATAGAACAGAATCTCAGGGGCTGTTTCATTATCATCCGGCTGGATTTCGACCGGTGTATTTTGTTTCCGATTCGTTAAATTTTGATGAATTTCATCAAGGCTATTGGTGGTCCCCATATGATGTTGGATCCATTCCGGAGAGCGGTCATACTGTGCGGCAAGCGCTGCAACTGCCTCTTTAAATGTATTATGTTTTGTATTTTTACCGGTCCAGTATTTATGAGGTCTACGGGGATTATAAAATTCAAGTCCCGTGGTTTTTAAGCTGCCGGCATTATTCGCGAGGCTTTGCAATTTCGTTTTAGGTGCAGCTTTCTTTGGAAAAGAAGGCTGCTTGATCCCAGGCGATTGTTTGGCAGGGCCTGAGACCGTTTTTAATGAAGCCTGGTTTTTAGGGGACGACTTTTCAGTTTCTATTTTTTCAATTCGAAGAACGTCATTCTTTTGATAAGTCAAGACTAAACCTTGGTATTCACATTTGACTTCTGTACCTTCCTCCCAGGCTCGGTCCTCGCAGACAGTCTTCATACCATCTTTAAAGAAGATGATATCAGCATCTAGATTTAATGGCACCAGGATAATGGCCAGGCATGCTAAAGCTATTTTTTTCACACGTTTTTTCCTTAAGTTTAGTACCATCAACGAACCTGTAAGCGCCAACGTAATTGTTTTACAACAATCTGCAAAAATTTGTAAATAACAAAAATAATATTGTCGGAATATTTTATCAGGTTATGTTTGGATAAAAGGTGAAAGGATAAAATAATGGATTCTTACTGACCAGCGATAGCTAAAATAAAAGTCGGTCGTTTGTGGTCGAAGCATCAAGAAGATGCTTCGGCGGGAGCCGCAGTGTCTTTCAGCGTTTCTTTAACCGCCTTCAACATTTCTTCTCTATCAATTGGTTTTGTCAGGGTGCGCGTGGCGCCCAATTTCTTGGCTCCATCCAGATAACCTTCCGGTCGATTTACCCCCCCTCCAGACATGGCGATAATTTTAACTTTGGGAAACTCTTTTTTTAAATCGATGATCATGCCGATACCATCTTTATTCGGCATGATTAGATCCGTAATGATTAGATCCGCAGGATTCTCCCGGTATTGTCGAATTCCTTCTATACCGTCAGGGGCTTCGGCGATTTCATATCCTGCCCGTTCTAACATCAATCGGAGCATAGATCGAATCTGTGATTCATCATCGATGATAAGTATGCGTGCCATCAATTACAACTCCTTTCTATATCAAGGGGCAATATAGCAAATGCCAATGCGGCTGGGCTCTGACTGTATATTATTAAATCATAACTTTATTTGTCTTTCAACCTCAAAAATCAAGATATCGATTTAACGATTTGAAATTAAAGCGAATTTTTAATTCTCTTTTTTTACACCGATTCGATTCTAGACCGATTCAGGTATGAATTACATAAGCTTATAATGATGGCGGGTGATCGACTTCGCTTTCTTTCTCAGGGGGCGGCGGTGGCGTGAGGTCGGCCTTCCCAAGGGCTCTACTTACCGCTTCGTTTATATATCCCTGGATAAGGGGTTTGGCCTGGTCGAGCTCGGATTCGGGAAGATTTCTAAGATCTGCGTCCCAGTTAAAATCCTTTATAGGCCTGAGATGGCGGCCTTTCACTATCGTTCTGGCAGCGCAGATATAAATTACGGGTTGTACCTTGTAAACGACCACACCGATTTGAGCATACGCATAGGCTTTTCGAAATGAAAAAAGACCGCTAAAGACGCTCCCGAGTTTGCCGCTAAACAACTTTCTGGTAAACAAACCGTATCCTTGAACCTTAAGCCGCTCTTCCCCACTTTTGAAAGGGCTGGGACCGGAATAGCTGCCGATAACGACGACGGCCTGCACGTCATACGGATCTGAAACCGTATCCAATGACCGAACACCCTGCGGCGGAACTGTTGGTGGTGCTGTTTCGGATAAAATAACCTGTTCAACCATATTGAGACGCAGCTGTTCTCTTGTCGGCAGTTCTGAAACCTTTATCTCAACAACGGTAAGGCGAGCATCCTTTTCCAGTAGAGTTCTTAATCTACCCTGCGCGTACGCCGGCATATCCCAATCGACCGTGTAGGTCTTTCTAAAATTCTTGGTCGCGAAATTGCTAAAATTTTGATGGGTTGCATAAGGTTCCAAAAGATTAATAATCCCCACCCGGGAGCCTTGGGGGAAATTATATTTTGGCGTTGTTGTGCAGGCCAAAACCCAGATAAGGATCACCAGACACGCCAAAAAAGATATTAAACGTCGGACCATTTCTACCTCCTGAGCGAATCGATCGCCTATTGCTTATTGCTTGCGGCCTTCAAATTCAAGGTTTAATGTAACCCCCAATAAATTATCTTTGATTTAACCGGGCCTTATGATAAAATTCAATCTCATAAGTTAAATTCCAACCATCAGATCAGAACGGAGATAATTCATGCACATTTCGAATGAACCGGGAAGTTCTTCACCTGAATCGTCAGTTTCGGTTTGTCCCGCCGGCGAAGTTTTTCAATTACCACAGGAAAAAGATTATGAGAAGGAATTTAAGCGCTTGCAACAGATCGTTAAAGAACAGCGATTAATGGGGCGGGAAATCGTTGTGGTCATGGGCGTTGGTTTCGTCGGAGCTGTGATGGCCGGCGTTGTGGCTGATTCGCTCGATTCGCAAAAAGGCAACCCCAATAAATTTGTGATCGGCATGCAGCGTCCCTCAACCCGCTCCTACTGGAAGATACCCTATATCAATAGAGGCATCGCACCGGTTGAAGCCGAAGATCCCGAAGTGGCGCCGCTGATTGAACGCTGTGTCAAAGAGAAAAAAACATTGATTGCCACTTTTACTCATGAAGCACTTCGTCTGGCTGATGTGGTCATCGTAGATGTCCAATGCGACTATTTTAAAGAAACCTTCGGAAACGTTCGACAAGGCCATGCCGACATTGCGGCCCTTGAAGCCAGTCTCAAGATTATAGGGGAAAAAATCAAGCCCGAGTGCCTGGTCTTGATTGAAACCACAGTGCCACCGGGCACGACTGAATACGTGGCCTATCCGATCATGAAAAAAGCCTTCGGCAAAAGGGGGTTGACTGATTATGAGCCGCTTTTGGCGCATTCATTTGAGCGGGTGATGCCGGGTCGCAATTATGTGGCTTCAGTGCGTGATTTTTGGCGGGTGTGCAGCGGCATCAATGCAGCCGCCCGGGAACGTGTTCGGGAATTTTTATCCGATATACTCAATGTAGAAAAATATCCGCTCACCGTGCTGGATCGTCCGATTGAAAGCGAAACCTGCAAAATCATTGAAAATTCGTACCGGGCCGCCATTCTTGCCTTTTTGGATGAATGGAGTGTATTTGCCGAACGCAATGGCGTGGATCTGATTAAAGTGATTGAAGCCATTAAAATACGACCGACCCATTCAAATATGATTTTCCCCGGTCCCGGTATCGGGGGCTATTGTCTGCCAAAAGACGGCGGATTGGGTGTCTGGGCCTATCATACCCTGATGGGCTTTGAAGATGACGTGTTTAAAATCACCCCGGCTGCCATTGATATCAATGATACCCGGGCGTTGCGGGTGCCGCAGCAGGTCCGCGATGCACTGCGCAACATGGGTAAAATCGTTGCTGCTTCAAAAATTGTGCTGCTGGGTGCCTCCTATCGCGAAGATGTGGGCGACACGCGCTACAGCGGCTCGGAAATCATCGTTCGTAAATTAACCGAAATGGGCGCAGAGATCGCGGTCCATGATCCCTATGTGAAACACTGGTGGGAACTTGAAAAACAGGATACCTATCCGGCACCGGATCATTCCATGAAACAATTTTTCCGAAACCAGGAAAAGCTCGATGAAACCCGGGTCCATGCGGATTTCGCCGCTGCCTTGAAATATGCCGATGCGGTGATTTTCGCCGTCCGGCACAAAGCGTATCTCGACCTCAATCCCGATGATGTCGTAAAAATGACCGGCCGGCCGGCTGCGATCGTGGATTGTTTCGGCGTGCTCGACGATAAAAAGATTCGCCGATATTTTGAACTCGGTTGCGAAGTCAAGGGGCTGGGTCGCGGGCATGTGAAACGCATTAAAGATGATGTCAGGCAAAATAATCAGCAATAAACTTAGTTCTCTGTGGATTATAAATAGTCTTTTGCATTTTATTTACGATCAATTTAAGTCGAATTACTGAGGTTGCGGATGACACGCCAAAAGAAATCAAAGGTATCGCAGTTAATCCATAGGGGTGTCCGCATTGAATGTCCGGATAGCATTGAAATCGGAGAAGAAGTTGATGTTGGTAAAATTTCAGGTCAGGGTGTGGTTATTCACGCCGGCTCTAAAATCTTCGGTCACACAACGCTGATTTTAAGAAACGCCCGAATCGGATTTGAAGCCCCGGCTACCGTTAAAAATTGTCAAATCGGACCCGAGGTTGAGCTTAAAGGCGGTTTTTTTGAAGATGCTGTTTTCCTGGCAAACGCGAAAGCCGGTTTGGGGTCGCATGTACGCGAAGCAAGCATTTTTGAGGAGCAGGCGAGCATCGCGCATACGGTTGGGACCAAACACACCATTCTTTTTCCGTTTGTTACCCTGGGGAGCCTGATTAATTTTTGCGATTGTCTGATAGCCGGCGGAACCAGCCGCAAAAACCACAGTGAGGTGGGCAGCTCCTATATTCATTTTAACTTCACCCCCAACCAGGATAAAGCGACGGCGTCATTGATCGGGGATGTGCCCAAAGGGGTGATGTTAAACCAGTCGCCAATATTCCTGGGAGGGCAGGGCGGTTTGGTCGGCCCCTGTCGGTTGACTTACGGGACCACGGTGGCGGCCGGCACGATTGTTCGAAAGGATGAGCTCAGGACCGGGCGCCTTTTATCCGGGGGCGCCGAAAAAAGCGTCAATTTGCCGTATGCCCCCGGCAGGTATCTAAATAAAAAACGGGTGGTGACCAACAATATCGTTTATATTGCCAATCTGATTGCTTTAAGCCAATGGTACCAACAGGTGCGTGGCCTGTTTATTTCGGAAGATTTTCCGGATGCGCTACTAACCGGACTCAAAGAAAAACTGAATTGTGCGATCTCAGAGCGAATGGATCGGCTCGACGCCTTTTACGACAAGATGCACGCCAGCGCGGAAGCGCGGAAAGTC
>JASFGM010000237.1:0-5369 GCA_050123755.1 Desulfobacterales bacterium | reverse complement strand
GCGGTTCAGTCCGGTTATTGGCCGCTGTATCGGTACAATCCGGCGCTCAAGGCGCAGGGCGAAAATCCGTTTATTCTGGATTCCAAAAAACCGGACGGCAGTCTGCGCAAGTTTCTGGAAGGCGAGATTCGATTTGCATCCCTGACGCGGACTTTTCCGGAAGAGGCCCAGAAACTGCATGCGGAGCTGGAAGAACAATTCAATGCGCGCTATGAGGATCTGGCCTTAATGGCCGATCCGACCCTAGTGTGCAAAGAACCGGAACCTGAAGAACCGGCAACCGCTAAGTAATTTTCTCGGAATAAAATCGTTCTATCAACGCAAGGCCGTTTGATTTCTCAAACGGCCTTTATCTCTTTTTCTGTCAAGCATATATGCAAAATGATGCTATCAAAGCGTTTGACAGTCAGCGGAAAAGGGCATAGCTCAATAAACATAAGAGGCTTTTTAGGATCATTTCAATGCGAAGCGTTGTATTTGTTTGCCTTCTCTTTTTAACAGTGATTCCAGCTTTAGCGAACGAAGACGGGCCGATAGACACCTTGCAGAAAGGCGTGGATGAGGGTCTTCGAATATTGCAGGATCCGAAATTCAAGGATGCTAAACTTAAAGATTTCCAGCAGCAGCAGCTCGGGATAATATTAGCGCAACTTTTTGATTTCCATGAATTTTCCAGGCGGGTTCTGGCTTCAAATTGGAAGGATTTTACGCTGCCACAAAGGAAAGAATTTGTAGCTGTTTTCGGGGAGTTTTTGAGTAAATTCTATCTGGGGAAATTACAGGAAAAATACAAAGACGAAACCCTTATTTTTGTGGGTCAGGAATTAAAGACCCCAATACGTGCGCTGGTGAATATCCAGGTCGTCTGGAAGGGCCAAAAAGTTCCGGCTGATCTTCGGATGATCAAACGCAAGGGATTGTGGAAGGTTTATGATATTGAGTTTCTGGGGATCAGCGCTGTGAGAAACTACCGAGCCCAGTTCAAGTCGCTCCTCAGCAAGGAAACACCGGCTCAGGTGATCGAAAGAATGAAAATGAAAACCGAACAGCTTGAAAAAACGGATTAGAAAAGGTAATACACCACTGTCAACGTTTTAATCGAACAAACCATATTAAGACGGAGGCCCGCCTGAAACATGAATGAAATGCACCTCAATTCCCGCTGGCCCTGGATCAGACACCGGTTTATTTTCCTACTGGCGATGATCTTTCTCTTGCTGGTCGTTACCCCTTTCATCGAAGGCTTTGTTCGCCTCCGTTTTGTGTTTAATGCCTTCCTTTCGGCCGTCTTGGTTTCAGCAGTTTACGCCCTCAGCCAAAAAATCAGAAATTTAGCGATTGCTGCGCTGCTGGCGATTCCGATGCTCATTTCGATATGGGCCCAATATTTTGTGCGAAGCGATGCTATGTTTCTAATCGGCCGAATCTGCGGGGCCTTTTTTATTGCTTTTACGATATTTCATATTTTGCGAAATATATTCCAGGAACAAGAAATTACCAAAGATACCATCGCCGGTGCGGCCGCGGTTTATCTGCTATTTGCCCTGATGTGGTCATTTTTATATGGTATTCTGAACCTCGTCGAGCCTAACTCTTTTGCGATATCGACGTCGCAGACACTGGGGGAGCGAAATATTTTTCTTTACTATAGCTTTGTCACCATCACCACCCTGGGGTATGGGGACGTAACGCCGGTTACCTATATCGCTAGCTCTCTGGCCGTCCTGGAAGCTGTTATCGGCCAGCTCTATCTGGTTGTTCTGGTTGCCTGGCTTGTCGGTATGTATGTATCAAAAAAATCAAAGTCGCCGTAAAATTTTTTCTCAGGTTTTGACCACGGTCAATGAGAAAACGACCGAAAGCATAAAGTGGTATGTAGAATTGAGGGGATGGCGAAAATGAAAAGAGCTTTGATCCTATTATTGTTCATGGCTTTCCCAACGATCGCATGGGCAGATGAATGTATCGAGGGCGATTGTGTCAACGGTCATGGGACTATGTTGACCACCACCGGCCACAAGTTTATCGGCAACTTCAAAGACGGCCTGCGCCATGGAGATGGAATTATGATTTTGCCCGGGGGCCGGAAACTTGTAGGCACCTGGCAGGAAAACGAAATTGTTGAAGGCACCTATACCATGCCGGACGGTACAAAGTATGTGGGACAGTGGAAGTTTCGCGAGCGTTACGGACAGGGTGAGTTGACGTTTCCGGACGGGCGCAAATATGTTGGTGAGTTTAAAAGCGGGCAGCGCCACGGAAAAGGTACCATGTATTACCCCGACGGCCGTAAGTACGTAGGCGACTTCAAATTCAGCGAACGCACCGGGCAGGGGACCATGACCTATCCCGACGGCCGGCAATATACCGGTGAATTTAAAGAAGGCGAACCCACCGGCAGTGGTACGATGATTTATCCGGACGGCAAAAAAGTCAGCGGGGAATTTAAGGCCGGAACGTTTGTGGAAACCAAATGATCGTAGAATAGTTGCGCGTTCCGGGTTACGGGTTGCGAGTTAGTAACACCTGCATTAGGCAATTCAAAGGATTCACCCGTAACACGGAACCCGCAACGCGTAACCCGAGTAACGATTAGCCATCCGGCTTTCCATCGAAAGCCGGATCAGGGCAACCGGTTCAACCAGTCTGCTTTCGATAGCCATTTCCTTTTTAGTTCTTCGAACAAACCGACTTTTTCGGCAATCCCCATAAAATTTTCGACCCAATTGACCAGCAGCGGATCACCCGCCGACACCCCCACACCGATCGGTTCATAGGTCAGGGTCGTAACCACAGACAACAACCCCTGGTCCGGATAGCGGAAAACAGACACCACGCAAATCGGGTAATCCGCCACCATGGCATGCACTTTATCCTCGAGCACCATCTTTACGGCCTCATCATAGTCATTGGCCGTAACCAGTGTGGCATCCGGGATGGCTTTTTCGACAAATGCCTGACTGGTGGAGCCTTTGAGCGCTACCAGTTTGGTATTTTTGGCGTCGATATCTCCCGGTTCGTCCGCTATGGCAATGGTTTTAATTTTGGTCAGAAAGGCTTTGCCGGATTCAAAGTAAGGCCCCACAAAAGCCACTTTCAGGTTGCGTCCGGGGGTAATGGTCATATTTGACAGAATGAGATCAATTTTCCCGGACTGCAATGCCGGTAGCAGTTCAGCAAAACGCATGACTTCCATTTTGGTCTCGACACCCATGGCCGCAGCCATGTTTCTGGCCAGATCGACCTCATATCCGATCAGTTCGCCCTCTTTGGTGGTCATGTTCATCGGCGGCATGTTTCCGGCCATGCCTACCACAAGCTCGCCGCGCTGCAAAATGCGATCAATGACCGGTGAAGTCGATGCGGATGCGTTGGCGGTGTTGGCATTCATCTGGGCGCAACCGCTTAAAAGCAGCAGCAGGAAAACAAATACAATGGTCAATTTTTTCATCGTCATTTTCATAATTCTCCTCTCTTTAGCTTTTCATCTTTTTGTACATGTTGATCAAACCATTTGTAGAGCAATCGTGAGAATACACCGGTTTATCATCTGCCAGCTCGGGCAAGATTTTTTTTGCCAGTTGTTTGCCGAGCTCAACACCCCATTGGTCGAAACTGAAAATGTTCCAGATCACCCCCTGGACAAAGATTTTATGCTCATACATTGCGATTAAGCTGCCCAGGACGCCGGGTGTGAGTTTTTTAAAGAGGATGGAGTTGGTTGGCCGGTTGCCCTCGAACAGTTTGTGGGGCAGCAGATGTTTAATTTCCTTGTCGGTTTTGCCTTCTTTTTTCAAGTCTGCGATTACGTCCTCTTCGGTTTTTCCATTTAAAAGCGCTTCGGGTTGGGCGAAGAAGTTCGATAGCAAAATCTGATGATGTTCGCCAATCGGGTTATGGCTGATGGCAGGTGCTAAAAAATCGGCCGGGATTAATTTGGTGCCCTGGTGAATGAGCTGGTAAAACGCATGCTGGCCGTTGGTGCCCGGTTCCCCCCAGATGACCGGTCCGGATTGGTAATTAATTTTTTCACCGTTTCGATCGCTCGATTTGCCGTTGCTTTCCATATTGCCCTGCTGAAAATAGGCCGGAAATCGATGCATGTACTGATCATAGGGCAGAATGGCTTCGGTTTGGGCACCGAAAAAATTGTTATACCAGATCCCGATCAAGGCCAGTATCACTGGAATATTTTTATCAATCGGGGCCGCCTTGAAATGCTGGTCCATTTCAAAAGCCCCTTGCAATATATCAGCGAAGTTTTCGTATCCGATATAGCAGGCGATCGACAGGCCTATTGCCGACCACAGGGAATAACGGCCCCCCACCCAATCCCAGAAAACAAACATGTTGTCTTTATCTATGCCAAAAGCTTTAACTTCTCTTGCATTTGTCGAAATTGCGACAAAATGGCGGGCCACATGTTGCGGGTCCTTGGCCGTATTCAAGAACCATTCTCTGGCTGAAAATGCATTGGTCATGGTCTCCTGGGTCGTAAAGGTTTTGGAGGCAATCATAAACAGGGTGGTTTCCGGGTCCAAATTTTGCAACTTTTCCGTGATGTGAGTTCCGTCGATGTTGGAGACATAATGTACGCATAAGCTTTTGCGGGCATAAGGCTTCAAGGCTTCTGTAACCATAACCGGCCCCAGATCCGATCCGCCGATGCCGATATTGACGATATCGGTAATCTTTTTGCCGGTATATCCCAGCCAATCCCCGCAAATGACCCTGGTGGAAAAGTCTTTCATCTTTTCTAAAACCGCATTCACTTCCGGCATTACATCGTTGCCGTCGACAACAACCGGCTTGTTATCCCTGTTTCGCAAGGCAGTATGCAGGACGGCGCGATTTTCGGTTTCATTGATCTTTTCTCCGCCAAACATATTTTCGATCGCATTTTTCAAGCCGGATTCCTCAGCTAGCGCAATTAAAAGATTGAGGGTTTCTTCTGTGATTCTATTTTTGGAGAAATCGACAATTATATCGTTAAACCGGATTGAAAATTTATCAAATCTGTGGGGATCTTCTGCAAATAGGGTCTTCATGTGGACATGTTTTATTTTCTCATAGTGGCGCTTGAGATTTTGCCAGCTTTTTGTTGTGGTCGGATTAACTTTAGCTAACATGTTGACCTCTCCCTGTATGCGTATTTGTTACATTATAAGTCTAAATTTTGCCTTAACAAGGCAGCTCGGTAACTTTCAATTGCGAAGTGGCCATTCAATTCTTATATTGGGCGTTATCTTAAGAATTATCAAAAAAAGTGACGAATCCGCCAAAATGCGAGGCGGACAAGCGTGAACGAAAGTTGAAAGTGCCTAAAGTTAAGGGGTCGCATCGCTGCATCTTTAATTATAAAAATGAAT
>JASFGM010000236.1:0-5392 GCA_050123755.1 Desulfobacterales bacterium | reverse complement strand
TGACCATCAGCGTGTTGCGCCCGGTGGACGCCGGAATCTCATCACAGCTCAATGTGGCGTTTAAAAACCCGAAGGGCGATGGAAATCCCCGGTTCAGGATAAATTCGGGATCCCGGCTGGATATGCCGGCTTCCACCCGGCCGATTTCCCGCCCCTGATCCATCACCCGCAGACGGAGATTGGCAAAGTCTGCCATCGGCTGGGCAATAAAGTAATTTTGCGCGAGATGATTTAAAAACGCAGGGACCTTCAAAATAAATCCCTGGCGATAAATTTTCTGGTTGATCATAATTCGGCGAAAAATAAATATTTGATCATCGCCGATAAAGACCGATTGCAGCGGGGCAACTTCCACCTGAAAGCTTTCCTCATCCCAGGCTTCGGGGGCAGCTTCGCGCGGTGCATCGGCCTCGGACTCCCTCAGGTAGGGCTCACTGCGCCCGGCTATTTTGCCGGCCCGGTATGGGTCCGCATCCTCGAGGGCATCTTCTTCCGCCGGACGCCGGCCTGCAGGGCTTTTTGAAAATGATATGGCCGACGGCGCGGGGCTTTTGGCGGTTTTGCGTTTTTCCTGGCGGGCAAGATTTTCTGCCTGGGCGCTGGTGACTTTTTCAAAGCGTTTTTCTTTTTGACCGAGATGCGCTTTGGGTTTTTGAGAGCGGGTTAAATCCAGATATTTTTCGGCAAAGCCACCTTGCTGCTTCTGTTCGGTTTCGGCAACCGCCTTGGCCGGTGGCGCCGTTATTTTATCGGTGGCCGTGGTGCGTTTGCGGTTAAATATGCGATTGGCATGCTCCAGCCGGGCTACGGCATCTTTGCGATCCGCGGCCACAGATTCGCCGGCTTGTACTAAAGGGGATTGAAACGAACCGTCCGGATTATTCTGGAAATATCCGAGGACATAATTTTGCTCCGGCAGGCTTGAAAGCGGTGAGCGGTTTTCATTTGCGGAATCGCGGTCAGCCCCTGAAGGGCTCATGAAAAAATTGTACTCATCGATGGCGCGACTTTCCTCTTGCTGCACAAGGGTTGCAAGGGCCTGTTCCATTTCGTCAAACAGCGTATTGGCAAAAAAACTCAATGTGGCCGCTTCTTCCTGCTCCAGGCCTTGATAGGTCCGCAGCACAAAATACCCAAGCGGAATCGACAGGGTCAGACAAAATATGAGAATTAAAAATTGTAATCGTTTCATTTTTCAGGTTCCAACCGGTAGCCTGCCCCCCTGATGGTGGTTACCAAAGGGGTATCGCCGATCAACCCGGCAATTTTTTTGCGCAGCTTGAGCATATGGATATCCACGGTTCGGGTTTCGATATCCGCGTCGGCATAATGCCACACCTCGGTGAGCAGTTCTTTTTTGGTAACGATCCGATCCCGATGGCGATGCAGATAGGCGATGATATCCATTTCTTTGCGGGTCAGTTCCTGGGTTTGTTTTTGATATTCGGCTACCAGATTTTTGCCGTCAAAAAAAATATCTCGCAAACGGATTTCAACGTCCCCCGGATTTTTTCCGGTACGCCGCAAAACCGCTTCCACCCGTACCATGACTTCCCTTAGGGAAAACGGCTTGCTGATATAGTCATCGGCTCCGGCGTTAAAGCCGGTTACGATATCATCCTCGGAGCCCTTGGCGGTAATGATGATAATGCCCTGTCCGGGCTTTTTCTTACGAACTTCTTTGCAGATTGAAAACCCGTCAAGCGTTGGCAACATAACATCCAGCAGGATCAAATCAAATGCCTCTTTAAGACCCGCATCCAATCCCCGGCCACCGTCTTCGACCCCTTTAACTGCATAACCGTTGTATACCAGCACATCAAGAAGCCCGCGCAACAGAGCCGGGTCATCCTCAACGACAAGAATGCGTGCTTTCGGTGTTTGCATTTAGTTCCTTGTCCCTTTCCTTTAAGATGGCTTCACTACAAGACCGTTTCAATAACATTATATCAGATCCATCCATTTTCAAAGTAAAAGTTATGTAAAAATTTGGCGTGCTTTTTTTACATTTCTTTGAATTGTGTTTTCGCTGCACTGGATTAAAATGGAAGAAGATTGACAGCACCTATGTCAAAAATCACCCATATATCGAAAGGAGCTATCTATGAAACCCACGCGTCTAAAATCCTTTATTTTCATTATCGCTTTGATCGCTGCCACCGGGGCCGCCATGGCCTATACTGCCGGTGGTGGCAAAACATGGTTTGCGGGCTGGACAACGCCTGCAACGCACAGCCCTCCAACAGGATCAGGCCCGGTAACGCTCAGCGGCCGGCTTGTTCAAAACAAAATTCTTCAGGGATCCGACGGCAGATTCAATCTTGCCCTGAGGCTGCAAGCCTCTGATGACTTTGACTCAACTGCTACAGAATCCCGCAATGTGGATATGGTCATCGTATTGGATCGCAGCGGCTCAATGAAAGGACGCAAAATCGACGATGCGCGACAGGCAGTCTTAAATCTTTTATCCAGCCTGTCGGTAAAGGATCGCTTTGCCTTGATTACTTACTCGGACAACGTTCAGTATGTCTCTACCCTGAACAAGGTCACCGCAAATCATCGCCAGCAGCTTGAGTCTCTCATCCATCGCATAACAGCCGGTGGCGGCACCAACCTGGGCGCCGGACTGCAGGCGGGGATAAACTTGCTGGTATCGGCCTCTGAGAATGGAAATACCGGAAAGGTAATTCTCATCTCCGACGGGCTGGCCAATAAAGGAATTACGGATTCCACCCGGCTCGGCACAATGGCCGGTGTCGCCGTTGAAAAAGAATTTGCGGTCAGCACGGTTGGGGTGGGAAACGATTTCAACGAGCAGTTGATGACCGCCATTGCCGACCGCGGTGCCGGTAACTACTATTATCTGGAAAACCCAGCGGCTTTCGCTGAGGTTTTTCAAAAGGAATTGTTCTATTCCAAAGCAACCGTTGCAACCAATGTATCGATTTCTTTTCCCCTGAACAATAAAATCTCCCTGGTAGATGCCTGCGGATATGCAATCGAAATTCAAAACGATCAGGCGGTTTTTTATCCGGGCGACTTGCGTTCCGGTCAAATTCGCAAATTGTTTCTTACACTACAAGTACCCACCGATAGCACCGCAAGTTTTGAAATGGGCAAGATCAAGGCCCATTATCGCTTCAACGGCCGGGCGCTGGAAACAACCCTGGATGGATCCTATAAAATTGCCTGTATCAAAAATCGAAAAGAGGTTCGGGCTTCAATCGATAAAACGTCCTGGACCGAAAAAGTCATTCGCGAAGATTACAACCGGCTCAAACAGGAAGTCGCCGCGGACATTAAAGCGGGCAAAAAACAAAAAGCCCTGCAGCGCATCCACAGCTATTACCGTGAGCAAGAGTCGATCAATGAGACCGTCGAATCGGGAGAAGTCACCCAAAATCTGGATCACGACCTAAAAGAGCTGCGTCAAAGGGTGGAAGAGACTTTTCAAGGCGCTCCGGCCGCGGTTTCCCGCAAGCAGAAAGCCAATTCAAAAGCCATGCAGTATGAAGGTTATAAAGGACGACGATAAAACCAGGAAACAATTTTTAGATAACGACCATCTTAAAGATAAGGAGAAAATTATGGCCATTTTAACGCGTATTATCCGATTGTTTAAAGCCGACATCCATGGTGTCATGGATCAGATTGAAGACCCGGGGCTTTTATTGAAACAACACCTTAGAGATATGGAGGAATCCCTGGTTCAAAAAGAGACGCAACTAAAAAAAATGGGGATCGCAAGAGATCAAGCCCAACAGGAGTTTGAAAAGGGAAAAAAGGAGACCGAGAACCTGGAGTCGGATCTGGAAGTTGCAATTAAAAAAGACAGAGACGATATCGCCCGGCTGCTTATTAAAAAGCTCAAACCCTTAACCCGCATCCAGACCGAACGTCGCAACCATATCGATCTGCTCAATCATGAAATCGGTCAGTTCACAGAGAATTTAGAGCAACAGCGGCTGCAATATGAGCAGCTCAAACAAAAAGCCACCACATATTTTCATCAAACGCAAAAACAAAGCTGGGAAGCATCATGGTCGGCAGCGCCATCCGGCTTTAGCGTTCATGAGTTCAGCGAAGAAGAAGTGGAACTGGAGCTTCTTCAGAGAAAGGAAGCCCTAAAAGGAGGTGCGCTATCATGAAATCCACCGCGAAACCCATACGATCGACAATTATCTGGGGTCTTATTGGCGGGCTTTTGTATATTCCGTTAGGTGTGGCGTTGAGCCGCTTTATGCTCTGGCCGGTGAGTTTTCAGGTGTCACTCTGGGTATTGCTGGCCGGATACGGGGTTTTGCTGTCACGCTGGGCCCCTGAGTCCCTTAGATCAATCAGCCTCCCTTTGCTGCTGCTGTTTATAGCCGCTTTTTTTATCAGATCAACGAGTGCCTTTTTGTTTATATCCCTTGTGATGCTGAGCTGGATTCGCAGCGGTATCTGTTTTAAAGAAAAACCATTTTTAAAACGATTCGGAGCGGAAATCGGTTTAGGCCTGGCAACCGGGCTGCTCGTATCCGGTTCAGTGCCCGCTGCAGCCATAGCGGGGGCCCTCGGGATATGGCTGTTTTTTCTTATCCAGGCCCTTTACTTTGTTCTATTTGACTATCGCAGCGATCCGGAGGCCAGCATTGAAGTGGATCCTTTTGAAAAAGCAAAAATGGCGGCCCAGAAAATACTATCCAACGGGATTTAAAACTTGAGTCAACATGATCAAGGTGATAAATTGAATGAAGACATGCGCAGGATCGCGCAAAGTTTTATTATTCAGGAAGGCGAAGAAAAAATTACCGGCAAAGCCAAAGTCATTGCCACATTCAGAAGCAGCCCCAAAGGAGTTGTCATTGGATGTGAAGTGCTTGAGGGCAGCATTGAACTGGGGAATGATTTCCGCGTCATCACCGCCATGGGACCGGCATATTTCGGAAAAATCATATCGCTTCAGATCGAAAGACAAAATGTTAAGAAAGCCAGGCCCGGTCAACAGGTGGGAATAAAACTGGAGGGTTGGAATAAAGCCAAAGTCGATGATCTGGTGGAATGCTATGAAAGCATTCAACAAAAAGGCGCTAGCCGCTGGAAACCGCGCAGTGGCATCATTCGCTCCATATCATAGAACCCATCGCAAAAAAGCGTCTAAGTGCCCAGGGCTGCGTTGTCCCGTAAATTGAAATACTCACGTACTCCGTGTACGCTCCGTTTTCAATTTACGGGACGCCTTACCCTGGACCCTAATCCACATTTTTGAGATGGGTTCTAAATATATAACAAAAAGAGAGGGACCCTGATGGCTGTTAACTTTATTTATATGACCGCCGGCAGCAAAGCCGAGGCGCAAAAGATCGGGAAAGCGCTGGTGGAATCGCGTCTGGCTGCATGTGTGAACATT
>JASFGM010000235.1:0-5397 GCA_050123755.1 Desulfobacterales bacterium | reverse complement strand
TTAAATACCTTTATCTTGGCTTCACCCTCGATGCCTTTGAGTGCCCGGGCCAGGTCCACGGTGCTGATTTCTTTGAGACATTGTTGAATGGACTGATCATCGAGCTGCATTATTGTCTGCCCTAGCTTGGAGCTCAAAGGCGTTGCAGCTCGATCATTTCTTATTTTCTTAAAAAAAACTTCTAGTTTATCTGTTTTCTTGTCGCCAAATTCCGCTTCGTACGCTTCATGGCCTTTTTCACCAAATAGTGATAGTAACAGCTCTTGGATGATTTGGGGGTTGACACCTTTTTGAATGGCCAGAACACCTTCCATAATGATACAGCGTTCCAATAGATCCTTGCCGGTGTAAGTGCCGGAAAGGATATAATATTCCAGAGTGGTTCTCACCAGTGAAGGCTGTACGCCTTCAAGAACGAGTTGGAGGCCTTTGCGCAAAAGGAACGAGGTGGCTGCTTCGGCTTCCTGCACCAGGGCAAGCAGTCCGTTGCGCTTGGCCATTTTGGCCATGGAAACGATCTGCGAGACAAGGGCGATGCACTCACTTTTTTCATCCTCGCTGCACCTTATCCGTTCACCGAATTCCCAATCATACTCCATAAAATCTGCTCCAAAATCCGGGATATACTAAATTTATTTATTAATTATAGCACAAATCACGGAAATTCCTACTAAAATTTATAATGATGTGGCCAGATCGGCGAGTTCTCCCGAATTGACCTTATAAAAGTTTTCGAGACGCTCTATTTGACCGGGTGTTGGTACTCTCACACCCCGTTCCAATTCGACCAGTCTTGATGGCGGAATGCCGGCCTGTTGGCATATTTCTTTTAAGGTCAACTTGCTTTCAGATCTTAACTTAACTAATTTCTCTCCAAATTCGCTCATTGCAAAATCTCCTTGCAGAAATCTATTATCGATTCAACCAACACTGTTGTTGTGGTGATGACCGATTCCACATCGACGTATTCAACGGCTGCATGCGCACCATCACCGGACGGACCAAAAATAACGGCTGGTATGCCGGCTTGCGCTAAAATAGCAGAATCCAGCCAGGCCCACATCCCCTCAAATCTGGGGGGTTTATCGAATGTTAATTCATAGGAACGGCGGACGGTTTGGACAATGGGTTGATCCGGGGAAATCTCAAATGCCGGCCGAAAGAAAAAAACATCAAAATCGGCTTTGAATTGATCATCTTGCCGCTGGATATTCTGCAGTAAGTCCTGGATTTCTGCGGATACCGCCTTGCGATCTTCGCCGGGTAGATTTCTTCTTTCCAGCTCGATTTTGCAGTAATCCGGGTAGGTGCTTAACTCAGTGCCCCCCTCGATCAGGGAGGCATGCATGGACGGAGATCCCAGTAACGGATGACTCTTTTGGTTCAGATCCGTTTTCCCGAGTGTTTCAATCGCTGCCAGGACTTTGCCGGCCTTGACGATGGCATCGATTCCCCTGTGCGGCAAGCTGCCGTGGGCGGCCTGCCCGAAAATCTCAATTTTTATCCAGGCAAACCCCTTATGGGCAATAACGATATCCAGATCCGTCGGCTCACAGATAATGGCTGCATCCGCGGTATATTCTTCTACAACGGCTTGCGTTCCAATGCTGGCATATTCTTCATCTGCAACCAGGGTGAGGATCACATCGCCTTTCAACTTGATTTCCGCCTCGATGATTGTTTGCACAGCCATCATCAGAGCGGCGACGCCGGCCTTCATGTCCAGCGCGCCTCTGCCATAGATTTTGCCCCCTTTTTTCTCGGCTGCGAATGGATCCGTTTCCATGTTATCTGCACTGACGGTATCCGTATGACCATTTAACATAAGCGCTGGTCCCCCGCCGGTTCCCTTTAAAACCCCGATAACATTGACTCTGTTTTTTTCAATCTCCTGAAAGCGAACCTCCAACCCCAATTTATTCAGATACGCTCCGATATATCGAGCAATAATGGCCTCACCGGTGCCCTTGCTTGAAAGCGATGGATTTACCGAGTCAATTTGAATCAGTTTCTGCAAAAGCGTTAGCAGGCTTTCACGATTGATTTGGATTTCAGTGTAGGTCATTTAAATCATCTATACGCACATCTCGAATTTTTAATGATCTAAACATGTTTTGAGTTTGATCACTCAACACCTTCAATGGCGACAAATTGTGCCAGGGCAGCACCTTCGCGAATCTTTTTGGCATCTTCGGTATCAAAAGCGGAAGCGTTGATCCGCCATATTTTTCTGATATCGTCCTTTGTCTCCGGTCGAATATGTATCTTCATATTTTAAACGTTCGGTGCGGGACCTTCGCCGGGTGAAAGCTTCGGTTAAGGTGGCTTGATTTCCTGCCGATGATTAGAAGTAAAATTATCTTAACGATGCGATGACGTGATTAACCCGGGAGTCACCGGCCACCCGCAGAGCGGGTGGCTTGGATTTTTCCGCCATTGGCGGGAAAAAACAAAGGCACGCTGTGCCTTAATCGGTGCAAGAAACACGGTGTTGCCGTGGTTAGAATTGTGTCCGGATACGGCACGAATACCGGAAAAATCCATATCCAAACCCGTATTGCATTAGCTCCCGGTTTACGCGTAACCCAAACTTTCGTGCTAAGAAACGAAGGATTTTACGACGTCAAACCTGGGTATGGGTGATCCCAACATTCGCGCCATCCCGGACGCTGAAAAAATTTAGATCAATAGGCCTATTTGCTCTTACCTATCCTGAACATCTTGGTGCCGCAGGTTGGGCAGATACCTTGAGTAGCGGGTCTGCCATTTTTCATGGTTATTTCCTTGGGGTCCTTCATTTCTCTTTTGGCTTTGCATTTCACACAATAAGCTTCCATCTAATTACCTCCTTTAATTTTCATCTGATTAAATCATTTGCACCACAGTCGCTGTGAACGAGTGCGTGAAAGCCATTATTATTAGAATCATAGATAAATGTAAAAAATGTGAAGAGCGATTATGATTCGTAATAATGAAGTTTATCCGAAAACAGTGTATTTCGCAACAACATAAATGTGAGTCACCAAAGGTACGGCAACCTTTGGAATAATCAATAACAAGATGTGTTTGAATAAATCGAATCCGATCGTAATCTCCTATAGTTATGATTCTGTATACGCACGGGTATAATTTTTCGCACACACACGCGTTGAAAATTGATTGAGCAAAACTTGTGAATATACAGTGATGGGAAATCAGCTTGTATCCGAAAGAATTTGACGGACCTAACGTTTTGATAATGCGGAAGTTTTGGAGATTTGGGGAAAATGCTTGTCTTCATCAGTGCGCCGCAGCGGTTATGCATTGTATTCCCTTTGTCATTTGGTACTCATTTTGCACTTAATATTAGGACCGACAAAGCGACGCTTTTCTTTCTGGACGATTGGGGCCGGCAAATGACCGGGGGGCTTTTAAGGTCCTTGTTTCCATGGAACTGAAAAGATCAATGTCGGGGGATTGTTAGAAGCTATCTTAAAAATGCATTTAGGATACAGTGGTTGCGCCCGTTGCCCGGTAGCCCGTTTGCCCGAAAAAAATAAAATCAGATATTTTAACGCTTTCAACCGGCTCAACGGGTTCAACCGGCTAAACCGGCCAACCTAAAACCGTGAGCTACTATTTTTAAGATAGCTTCACAAAAGGAGACGGTCCATGAAGTTTTTCTGTTCCGCTTTGGTGGCGGTTCCGGTGGCGTTAATTATTTATGCAAACACGGCATGGGGGCAACGGCCGCCGGAAACCGTCACCATTACAAAAGAATTTGAATTTAGTGATGCCTCCAAAGTAACCGGCAGCGACTGGCAAACACCGGTGGCCACATACAACGATGCGATTTATTATGTATATGTCACCCGGCAATTAAAGACACTGATTATCAAGAAATCATCAGACGGGACTGTATCCAAAAACGTGATCTTTGAAGAAACCGACAGCGACCCCTGGCATAACGGTGCTTCGTTGGGTGTTGATCGCAACGGCTATATCCATGTGGCCGGCAACATGCATCACTCCCCGTATAATCATCCCAAAACCGGCAACCCCTACTATGAATATGCCTGGCAATACGTTGTCTCCGATAAACCGGAAGATATCTCTTCCTTTACGTTTATCGGCGATGATGAATCCAGGACGATCCCGGGGACTTGGATCACTTATCCGGCTTTTGCCCGGGATCCAAACGGAGTGCTTTTCATTACATTTCGTCACCGCATTAAATTCGGCACCGGCTGGTCTCCTGGAATCATGGCCGCAGCGATTGCCAGATATGATGCGGACGCCAAAATCTGGATTATGTTGGGCGGCACCCAATACCCCCATGGCGTCAAAACCTTCTTTTGGAACGATTCCGGGGCCGAAGGCACGGCCTATCAACCCTATCGACCGCGTATCTTTTTTGACAGCAAAAAGCGGATGCACATTACCTGGGTAGTGGATGACGGTAATGGCTCCTCGGGATACCACACCCATGTGCTATATGCGTATTCGGATGATGGCGGTGACACCTTTAAGCGGGCGGACGGTTCTCTTTACGAAACCTTGCCGATTACGCTCGAAAATGGCGATGTCGTTGTGGGGCCTGACTGGTGCGGCAACGACGGCAGCCTCTGGTACACAAGCTACGTGGGTGTTGCCGCAGACGGGTATCCGGCAGTATCCTTTGCGGATAACAGTAACGATACCGCCTGGTGGTCTTTGTGGCATCCCGGCGCCGGTTGGTCTGCTCCCGCAAAGCTGCCCTATGAATACATTCCGGCCAGGATCTTAACAGATGCAAATGGCATTGTTACGGCTGTTGACGGCCACAATAAGCTGCACCGCAGCTTTGACAACGGCCAAAACTGGCAATCCTATCATGTTGAGACGCTTGGCATCCATTCCACCAACTTTGATTATACCTACCTTTTAAATACCGGTGATTTTCGATTCCAAACGTATTCAACCACCACCGGTAAAGTCAAAGTCTGGACCGTTGGATTCGCAGGGAATACAACACCGGGCGCAGAAACATCGGAGGTATCTCAAAAAATAAGTGCCAGTCGGGAAAAAGTTGAGTAATGGGTGTGCCCAAAAGTTATCATAGGCAGTTTTAAGATAGCTTCTATTGTCACGTCCCACACATATGTTACAAAACCTCAATTTTGCTACTGGCTACTGGCTTCTTGCTGCTGGCCGATCCAGAGACAAGCAGCCAACAGCGAGTGACCAGAAGCCAGTAGCCAGTGGCAAGAAGCTTAAATTAAAACTGTGTTTTTAAATTACTTGCAGGACATAACACTAGAAGCTTACGACCTTTATGATCCAACCGTTCTCTTCTTAAGGTATTCCTTGCCGAAGTCAATTTTTAATTCCAGCCACATGGTCAGGTGGTCCGACATTTGCCGCCGCCGCCAATGATTG
>JASFGM010000234.1:0-5413 GCA_050123755.1 Desulfobacterales bacterium | reverse complement strand
GGAAAGGGATTCAAAAAGTTCAACCAAAAGGGGTGCATCTTCGGGCCGAATCGGCCGGGTGAAAATATCGACTCCTGTATTCGTTGTGATATGTTCTTCGTATTGATCCGGATAGGGGCTGATCACCAGGTGCAGGGGGGCTGGTGTTTCAGCGGATCTTAAAAGAACCCGGGCATCGATCGCACTGAATCCGTTTGCAGTGACGACCAACGGATTGATATCTAATTCCTGGATTTCTGAAAAATCGGTTACCAGATGGGCCAGCCGGATAAGGATTTCCTCCAGCAGCTCCAGATTCGCCGGCGGGATATTCCGATATCCCTGGAGCAGCCGATAAACCCGGGTTTTTTCCATGAGTCTTTTGGCCAACAGGCGGTTTAAAGGTGGCAGGGCAATCGCCTGGTCTTTGAGCACCTCGGTAAAAATCCCGCCCATTCCAAAAAGGATCACCGGCCCAAAATCCCGATCTTTTTTGGCCCCTAAGATCAATTCCAAATCGGTGTGTTGAACCATGGGTTGAATGCTTACGCCATCCAGCATCGCATCTGAATTGTAGGATTTCGCATTCCGGATAATCTGTTCAAAAGCGTTTGAGACTTCCTGCTCATTTTTTAAATCAAGTAAGACCCCATTCGCGTCAGATTTATGGGAGATGTCAGGGGAATTGATTTTTAATACGACAGGGAATCCCATATCTTTTGCTATTTCTATTGCTTCTTCCTTGGTGGCAGCTGTCTCGATTCTGTTTACAGGGATTCCATAAACGGATAACAAGGCCTTTGATTGCATCTCGGTGAGAAGGTGATTGTCGGTTTTTAGCCCTGCTTGAATAATCGCTTTGGCTTTTTGACGGTTAAATTCCAATCGCCTGGGAAGTCGCGAGGGAATCTGCTGGAGCATTTCGATGTTTTGAGAAAATCGATATATGTCCATGAAAGCACGCACCGCACGTTCAGGCGTATCAAAGGTTGCAATTCCGGCCTGATTAAATAGAGCCCGGCCTTTTTGCATATCGGCCCCGCCAACCCAGGAAGTGATGATCGGAATCGATTGCTCTCGAATGAGATCCACGAGACCCGCAGCCGCTTCGGATGAATCCGTAAGCGCCTGTGGCGCAGACATAATTAAAAGACCGTCAACTTCCTTTGCCTGTATGCAAATTTTCACGACCTGACGATAAAGTTCCGTGGAGGCATCTCCTAGGATATCAATTGGATTCCGCTTACTCCAGAAAGGAGGCAAAATTTTATCCAGTTTTTTAAGGGTGTCCTCGCTGAGTGTAACCGGCTCATACCCGTAATCGGATAATGTGTCAGCGGCCATTACACCCAACCCACCCGCATTGGTGATAATGGCCAGACCGGGTCCTTTTGACTTTGGCTGCTTGGCCAGCAATTCCGCGCAATCAAAAAGTTCTTCAAATGTTGTCACCCGCAAAATCCCGGCACGCTGAAAAGCCGCGTCATAAACCGAATCTTCTCCGGCCAAGGCACCGGTATGAGATGCAGCCGCTAAAGCGCCTGCCCTGGTTCTGCCTGCTTTTAATGCGATAATCGGCTTTACACAGGATACAGCGCGTGCTGCGCTCATAAATTTTCTAAAATGCGTCAGGCTTTCCACATACATGACAATACTGCTGACTTGCGGTTCTCCCCCGAGATAATCGATCATATCTCCGAAATCGACATCCAACATATCACCCAGGCTCACAAAATAACTGAATCCGATGTTTTCCTTGATGGAGAGATCAAGAATTGCCGTACAAATGGCACCGCTCTGGGAAATAAACGCCATTTTTCCCGGAAGCGGCATTTGATTGGCGAAGCTGGCGTTGAGCTTGGATCGGCCGGCCATTATACCCACACAATTTGGACCGATAATTCGCAAACCTGATTGTTCTGCCTCTTTACTAATAGCCGCTTCCAGCTTTTGACCTTCTTCACCGATTTCTTTTCCACCGGCAGAGATGATGACTAGCCCACCAACTTTCAATGCAACACATTCCCTGACGATTTGAGGGACTGATACAATTGGTGTGGCAACAACAGCTAAATCTACCGGGGCATTGAGATCCTTAATGGAGGGACAGGCCGGAAGGTCCCATATTTTTTTGTGGTTTGGATTAATCGGGTGGATCTTACCGGCAAAACCGCGTTCGATTAAATTGCGCATCAAAGCATTACCAACGCTGCCCGCTCTTTCACTGGCGCCGACGACTGCGACTGAATTTGGTTGAAAAATTTTATCTAAATTTTCAATGCCCATACCTGAACCTTATTTTGTAATTCTTTCTGATTTACTGTGTCATCAATTTCTGATTTTTCAGCCGCAATGATTTAGAAAAAATAACGGGATATAATATTTTTTTAAAAACTTTCATTTTGAGTACTCCTTGATCAAAACCATTCTCGGCTTTTTTTATTAAGATCTACGATGTAGAGTAAAGTTGCACTCTCTTTGATGACTTCTTTGAGGTGCGCTAAGCTGGGTTGATCGATATCAAAGACGCGGATATATAATCTGCGATTTCCCTTATGCGCCCGCTCATGGGTAGAAAGGATACTGGAAATACGTCCGCCATAATTTCGCATGATATCTGTGATCTGCTTTAGGCACCCCGGCCGATCCTGCACTTCTATTCCTAACTGCAGTCCTTTTTTCCCGTAACCGGTAAGAATGAGAATTAATTGAAAAATATCGGATTTGGTAATAACCCCAACCACTTTTCGCTGCTGATTAACCACCGGCAAACCGGAAATGTTGTGCACCAAAAACTTCTCGACGGTTTCTTCTAAAGTATAATCATAGGGGACTGTAACGGGATCCCGCGTCATTATTTTTTTGACTTGAATACCTGAAAGCAGATTACGATCTTCTTCCTTGTTTTCTGAAGGGACATCCGAAGAAGATGCTTTATTAATATCTCGATCCGTGACGATTCCAACAAGCTGCCCTTTTTGCATTACGGGCAGCATATGGATTTCATGCTTTTTTGCCAGACGAACCGCATCCTCCGCGAAATCATCGGCATCAATCGTAATCGCCGGTTGACTCATCCAATTCATTACCAGCATCAGACAATCCCTTTTAATTATTTTAGCCGCTCCTGTTTAGTTAATCTTCTCAGAGTAGATTTCTCTGTTATTTTCGCGCTGATCTATCATATAAAGTATAGACGCCCTTTCGCTGAGCTTGTCCTTGAGATTTTGCAACTTTGGCCGCTCGATACTATGCATTCGGATGTAAACCTTGCGATATCCGTCCGGAACATCGTCATAAGAAGTCAGGATACTCACCATACGACCTCCATATTCCCGGATAATATCTGCCACTTCCTTAATAGAACCGGGTCTGTCTTCAACTTGAAAACCAAACTGGATGCCACCATTTCCACCGCCTGTAAGTGAAATAAGAACCCGAAATAAATCCGTCTGGGTAATGATACCGACAACCTGTCCGTTATCATCGACTACCGGAGCGCCGGATATCTTGCTGCCCAGAAGAACCTGGGCCGTTTCTTCCGCGGTATAATCCGGTGGTACGCTAATCGGATCTTTGGTCATGATTTCTTTGACTGTAATTTTTGCCAGAAGGTACAGTAGTTCATGAATCTCCAAGGTGTTGGCATCGGAAGCAGATGCCTTTTTAAGATCTCGATCCGTTACGATTCCAACGAGCTTGCCTTTTTTCATCACCGGTAACATGCGGATACCATGTTCCTTTAACAGCTTCATGGCGTCCTGCATCGAATCGTTCACATCTACTGTGATAACATTTTTGCTCATCCAATTTTTAACTAACATGAGTATTTCTCCTGTTTTTGAAAATTTCAAACACCTTTAAACTGTCGCGAAGCCATAAGTTTTAATCATTTAAACCGGTCCCCCGCTCACGGCTCATCATCCCGCCACACTTCGGGCATCGCATGTCATAACAGGGCACACCCAATTTGTGTGCCACCTTCAAGCCGCATGCCGGGCACACACAATTCCCTTCCGGCCCGGCTCCAAAACCACCGCCTTGTCCACGGCCGCCGGCGCCTTTTCGACCTCTGCCGGTTCCTGGTCCTTGACCACGGGGCCCGGTTCCATCTCCTCTGGGCATTTTCCTCACCTCAGCCTTCTAGCGTACTTTTTTAATTAACAGGACTCGCAGAAGATTTATTTGTCAGGTTCACAATCTCATCCACCATCTTGTTGAATTCCTGGGTAATTAAAAGCTCCTTCTTATCTAACAGACTGATGTCACCGACATCCCCTTCCTTGACCACCTCGAGCTCTAAGGGCAGCGTCGCCAGCAGTCTTAAATTTTCTTTTAGAGCCGTTTCCTGGCCCCCGCGGGCTTTAAAGACATCGATGATTTTGCCGCAGTAGGGACACGTTAAACCACTCATATTTTCCACCAGGCCCAAAATCTCCATCTTGACCTGACGGCAGAAATTAATGGATTTTCTCACATCCGCTAACGAAACCTCCTGGGGTGTGGTGACAATCAGAGCCTTGGCATCGGAGATGGTCTGGGCCACAGTCAAAGGCTCATCGCCCGTGCCTGGCGGTGAGTCAATCACCAGATAATCCAAATCTGCCCATTCAATGTCGGAAATAAATTGTTTGATGGCACCAATCTTTAACGGTCCTCTCCAGATGGTGGCTGTGTCTTTGTTTTCGCCCAAAAGGATTTCAATCGAAATCACTTCCATATTCGGAAGGTATTTGACCGGAAGCATTTTCCCTTCCTTCCCGCCAAAACCAAGATTGCCGCTCAGACCCAGGATACGCGGGATACTGGGACCATGAAGGTCCACATCCATGAGCCCGACCCGGTAGCCCCTTTTCGCCAGGGCCACGGAGAGATAAGCGGCGACGCTGCTTTTCCCCACCCCGCCTTTGCCGCTCATGACCAGGATTTTGTTCTTAATGTGGCGCAACGTTTCCGTAATTTCTCTGTCTTGCTTTTCCATCTGCGCTTGGCGAGTTTCAGTATCGATGTTGTTGCTCATTTTTGTCATTGTAGCTCGTCTCCTGAAGGTTAAAAGAACGTTAAAGGCAATCTGCGGCAGATAAGATCGCCCGGTGCTTAAACGTATAAAGTGCCACCGCAAACTCCCTTTTTAAAGTATAACCGCTGGAACCTATTGGGCACCGGTGGTTTATTTTATGTGTGTTGAAGTTGGGCGACACTTTATTTACCCAATTAGCAGGAACCATGCCAGCAAAGCCAAGCTTCAGCATATTGAATAAATTCGGAATATTACTGAACCCGCCCGGATTATAGTCGATTCCAAAACCTTCTGATTTCGAAAAATTTAGAAATAAAATTTCTAAGAACTTCTAAAGTGAATAAGATATTACAGGGATCGCCGAGCAATAATGAAAGGTTATTTTCGCCCAGCTAGGATAGAAAGAAGGGGCGC